>JBDLIO010000001.1:0-20890 GCA_039714865.1 Acidobacteriota bacterium
CTTCCTCGACGTCATGAGAATGGTGCACCAGCGGTTCGAGGGGCGGACGATGACGACCGCCGATTTCATCCGGACGGCCGAAGAAATCAGCGGCAAATCGCTGGGGGCCTTCGTTCGCCAGTGGCTGGATCGACAGGGACTTCCGGCGCCGCAGGTCGATGCGTCGGTCAACGAGGCGCGCAAAGGCGGTTGGGGTGTCACGGTTCGGATCTCGCAGCCCGAGCCGGCGTATCATTTTATCTCCAGGCTGGCCTTTGATGTCGAAGAGGGTCGCAAGATCAGAGAGATTGAGGTCCAGGGAGATTTCTCTGAGACCTTCCACTTTGACGACCGTCCCGACCGGATCGAGTTCGATGTCTTCCACGATCTGCCGACCGAGCACGAGCCGTTCTACGTCTGGCGCAACTTCATCGACGACTTCCACGACACCCTGGTCGTATACGGCACCGCTCGCCAGATCGAGGCCAATCACACGATGGCCCGCCGGTGGCAGGAGAGGGTGGCCGATGCCTACATCGAGATCCTGCCGCCCCTGGTCAAGGACGCCGAGTTGACGAATGGGGCGGCCGCCTCCCACGATTTGATGGTCGTCGGAACGCTCAACGACAACGCGCTCTTTGCCGCCATCCCCGGGGCTGCCGGGGTCAAGTGGGGGAGGAACTCATTCAGTTGGAAGGGGAAGGACTACGCCGACCCCGACGACGGTCTCTTCCTGGCTCTGCCCAATCCCTTCAATTCTGACCGGGTGATGTACGTCCTGGCCGCCAACTCGGCCAAGCAGCTCTGGCACATGACCGAGAAGTATCGGCGCGGGCTGGCGCAGTGGGCCGTCTTCAAGGGTGACGAGGTCGTAGACGAAGGGTATTTTGAGCGACCGGGGTTTGTCGTCGAACTGGGGGAGGATGAATGAGATCGTTTTCAGTCACGGGCACGGGCACGGGCACGGGATGAAGTCATTACGGTTCATCGAGTCTCAAGAGTCAGAGTCTCTCCGTCATCCGGGATGAAGGTCTTGCACAAGAGATCTCTCTCTTCCAATTCTTGCCTCAATTGTGAACGGGTCGTGGGGCAATGATTGAGCGCTTCAAGGTGATTGGCTATTACTCTATTTGGAGCGGTTCGAATGAAGGTCATGATCTCGTCCAGGGACATGAGAATCGGTCCACCGACATCGAGCCGGGCGCTTCCTGAAGCAACGACGGCGACATCCGGTTTGAATTCGGTCAATGCACGCTCTACATCCTCGGTAAAGACCGTATCTCCGCTGATGTAGATTGACGGTTCTCCAGGAAGTTCGAGGAAGAAGCCGGCGCCGTTCGCCATGAGGGTGTGCACCCAGCCGCGGCCGTGCAGCGCGGGAACCGCCGTGATCTGCCCGCCGAGAAGGGCTGCGGGCTGCCAATACGTCAGAGCCGTTTCAACTCCGATCCCATTCTTCCTCATGTCAGCCGCATCTCTTTGCAGGCACACAACCGGGATGTTGTTCTTTCGCAGAAACGCCTTCCCGGCCTTATCGAGGTGATCGGTATGTGCCAGGAGTTCGATGCCGAACTTCTGAGAGTGCGTGATCAGACAGAGGGTGACTTGATCCAGGGTCTCGGAGGAGCCTTCCGGTAGTGGAACCAACGGATTACGTCGCGCCTTGTGCCGGAGGTAGGCAAATGGGGGCAGGGCCCCTTTGTCGCCGAGCATAGGATCGATCAGGATGAAGTGCTCGCCTGATTCGATCACAAATGTAGCATTCCTAAGATGATGAATCCTCATCCGGTAACTCCTCAACCCTTCGATCTATTGATCTCTAGTGCGCCTCATTCCAAGTCTTTCCACTGCCGACGTCGACGACCAACGGCACACTGAGTTCGAGGGCCGTGACCATTTCGTGGCGGACCATGTCAGCGACGGCGTCCCGTTGGTCCTCGTCGACTTCCAGAAGAAGTTCATCGTGGACCTGCAGCAACAGATACTGCCCGGGGAATTCCTCAGTCAGTCGTCGATCAACGGCGATCATCGCCAGCTTGATCAGATCGGCGGCCGAACCCTGGACTGGCGTATTGACGGCGACTCTCTCCGCCCCTCGGCGTTGTGCGAAGTTCCCGCCTTCGAAATCGACCGGGCGGCGTCGGCCGAGGATGGTCTCGACATAACCGTTTTCCCGTGCGAACTCAAGGATTTCCTGCCTGAAGACCTCAATCTCGGGGAATCTTTCCTTGTAGCGGTCGATGTAGTCCTGGGCTTCGCCCCTGCTGAGGTCCTGCGTTTGCGCCAGGCCGAAAGCGCTTTGGCCGTACACGATGCCGAAATTGACCGCTTTTGCGATTGATCTTTTCCGCCTCGAGACCTCGGAGGGATCGATTCCGAAGAGGCCCGCGGCGGTCAGGGTGTGCACGTCTTGCCCTGCAGCAAACGCCTCTGCGAAGCCGCCTTTGCCGCCGCACAGGTGGGCCAGTACCCGAAGCTCGACCTGGGAGTAGTCCGCCGAGAGCAGCAGCCGGCCCTCCGGCGCCACGAAGGCCTCCCGGATTCGCCGGCCCTCGGGTGTTCGGATCGGGATATTCTGCAAATTGGGGTCGGTCGAGGCCAATCGGCCTGTGGCGGCGGTCGTTTGCGAGAACGTCGTATGGATGCGGCCGGTCTCCGGATGGATCATCTTCGGCAGCGGATCGGCATAGGTGTTCTTCAATTTGACCAGGGATCGGTAGTCCAGGATCGCTCGGGGCAGCGGGTGGTGAGCTGCCAGCTCGTTGAGGACGGCTTCGTTGGTCGAAGGCCCGGTCTTGGTCTTTCGAATGACCGGCAACCCCAAGCGTTCGAACAGGATCTCCCGCAGTTGTTTGACCGAACCGATGTTGAAGGGGCCTTCCGCGAAGTGGTGGCAGCGATTTTCGGCCTCGGCGATGCCTTCACCAAGTTCTGCGGAGAACGTCGTCAACTGAGCCTTGTCGACGGCGATGCCTCTCAATTCCATGCGGGCCAGCACGGACATCAGGGGAACCTCGACGTCATCGTAGAGTTCGGACAAGCCATCGGTGACGATCTGCTCGCTGAGTTTCTCATCCAAGAGCCAGGTGACATGGGCGTCTTCGGCGGCATAATCTCGTGCTTCCTCCAGGGGCACCGAGGCAAAGGTCGAGTCCTTGGCGACAGTCTCGGAGAAAGGGATCATCTTGTGCCCCAGGTGAATCAGGGCCAGCTCGTCCAACCGGTGGGACCGTCGGTCGGGTGACAGCAGAGTGTCGGCCAGTAGCGTATCTCCCTCGACGCCCTGGAGTTCGACGCCGTGGCGGCTGAGTACTTTGAGGTCGAACTTGAGGTTCTGGCCGGTTTTGGCGATGCCTGGATCTTCCAGGATGGGACCGAGGAGCTGCCGGACGGGTTCCCACTCCATCTGACCGAGGGCGGCAAAGCCCTCGTGCCCGACCGGAACGTACCAGGCCCTCTCCTGATCACAGCAGAAGGACAGGCCGACCAGGCGGTCGCGCATGGTGTCCAGGCCGGTGGTCTCGGTGTCCAGGGCAAATTTCTTCGCGCCTGAGAGTTCCGCGGCCAGTTCGGCCAGGGCGCCATCATCGGTAACGAGACGGTAGCCGGAGCGGTCGACTGTCTGCATCGCACCGCCGAATTCCTTGAGCAGCGAGCGGAACTCCAACTCCTGAAAGAGCTCGCGGGCGGGGTCCTCCGGTGGCGGCCATGAGAGTTCGAGGTCATCGAGGGTCGTCTCGATCGGGACATCGGTCCTGATGGTCGCCAGGTCCCTGGAGAGGTAGGCGTTGTCGCGGTCGGCTTCCAGCTTCGCGCGAACCCCCTTGGGTTCGACCTCTTCGATACGTTCGTAGATGTCGTCGAGGCCCTTGAAGTGCTCGAACAACTTCTTGACGCCTTTTTCGCCGATGCCCTTGACGCCCGGGATATTGTCGGAGCTGTCACCCCAGATTGCCAGAGCGTCGGGGACCTGCTCCGGCGTACAGCCGAACTTCTCGAGTACCTCGGGCAGGGAGACCCTGACATCTTTCATCGTATCCAACAGAGTGACGTGGTCCGTGACCAGTTGCATCAGATCCTTGTCCGAGGTCAAAAGCACGACATCCAGCTCGTTCTCCCAGCGCCGGGCCAGGGTACCCATGACATCGTCGGCTTCAAAATCCTCCACCTCGAGAAACGGGATGTCCAGGGCCTCGGTCAGGGTCGAGAACAGCGGCATCTGTTCGGCCAGGGAGTCGGGCATGTCCGGCCGGGTTCCCTTGTATTCGGGAAAGATCCGGCGCCGGAATGAGCCGCCTTTGGGGTCCCAGACGACCGCCAGATGATCGGGTTTTTGATTTCGAATCACGCTGAGCAGCATCGAAGCGAATCCATAGAGCGCGTTGGTCGGCAGGCCTTCGGAATTACTCATGCCGCGGATGGCGAAAAAGGCCCTGAAGGCCATGTTGGGTCCGTCGATCAGGTAGAGCGTCTTGCGAGGTGTTTCAGTCATGTGAGCAGTGTCGCATAGCAACCTCGGGAAGAGGAAAACGCGAGGAGGCCAGGAGGCCTGGACGCCAGGAGGTCAGCGGAGCATCCCAGCTTTCTAGCGTCCCAGCGTCCTTGCGTGTTTATGCCGCGCTGCGGTAAGGTCGGCACAGGAGGTCGATGTCTGCCATGGTTGCCGAGTCCCGCCATATTCTGGTCTATGCCCCGTCGCCCGAGACGTTCAAGGAGCTGTGCCTTTCGGTCCGCAAGCAGCCGTGGGTCAAGAGTGAGGTCGGAGACCGCGAGTGTTCCTGGGAGGGGCGTGGGCTGAACTTCGAGATCGACATGGTCGACCGTCTGGAAAAGGCCGTCGAGATGTTGCACGGCGGGTACTACAACATGGTGATGGTCGACTGCAGGCACGTGCCGATCGAGGGCGTGGATCACGAGAAGCAGGAACAGGGTCTCCACGCCTTCCTCGACGTACTGGTCAACGAGAGGGATGTAGAGCGGCGCTATCCCCAGCGCCGGGTCGCGGTCCTGCTTGGGGATGCCGACGAAGAACGGGTGGATCGGCTGATTTTCGATATGGGCAAGAGGCACGTCGGCGCCTGCCTGCGGGACATGTCGTTGTCTCCGCGGCCGGTTGGAGGCAAGAATGCCGCCCGCCACCGTTTCATCGAGGCGATCTGGAGCCACTGTGATCAGGTCCTGGTTGGAGTTCGGAGAGGGAAAAAGGCGATTTCGGCCGCCGGGGGCGGAAGCACAGGGATCGACTACGAAATTGGCGTGCTGAAGTGCCTGCACGACGCCTTCGACGCCGACATTCGCGATTTCGACATGTTCTTGGGGATCAGTGGTGGAGCAGTGGTCACCAGTTGTCTGGCCAACGGGATCTCCATCGACGAGATCATCACCAAGATCGGTGATCTGGATCGGACCTGGAATTACCGGCTCAAGCTGAGTTGGCGCCAGCTCAACCTCATGGAGGTGCCGCGGCGGGTCTTCCTGCTGCAGCGGGAGATGCTGCGGTATGGGATGCGGATGCTCAAGAGGGAGGACGAGTTGAGCGTGGCGTCGATCTTCGGCCTCTACGCGGTATTGTTGGGACCGGTTTTCGACAACGCCCAGTTCGAGAAGGCCATGCGCAATTTGTTCAAGAAAAGCGGTCAGACCAACGACTTCAGAGAGTTGGGGCCGGAACTCTACATCGGAGCGACCGACCAGGACCGCCGGGAGGCCGTACTTTTCGGAGATGTCGGATTCGACGATGTCCCGATCAGCCAGGCAGTCCAGGCCAGTGCGGCCATGCATCCCTTCTTCCCATCCGTCGAGATCGGCGGTCGGTACTATACCGACGGCATCGTTACCCGGACCTCCAATTTGCGGTCGGCGATCGACCACGGCGCCGACCTGGTCTTTGTTATCGACCCCTTCGTGCCGTTGATCTCCGATAAGGCCGGTTTCAACCGCAGCCATGGGAACATGTGGGTTGTCGAGCAGGATTACAAGACGATGTCCTACACGCGCTTTTCCCAGGCCCGAAGGGAACTCCTGCGCACAAATCCGGACGTCAACACCTACAATTTCGTGCCCTCCAACCGGATGCGACGTCTGATGGGCAAGCACAATCCCTTCATTTCAAGGAACTTTCATCCAATCGTATGTGAGGCCTACCGGGGAACCTTCAGGCGACTCAAACAGCTCGAGTACAAGATACGGGGTGAACTTGCCTCCCACAACATCACTCTCGACCTCGGTCCCGTGGAGGAGAAGATAGCGTTGTTGCGCCAGGCGGGAAAACCGGACGTCAAGCTCCTGCTGGACTCCCATTCGGCAGGGAAATCTCGAGTGGCTTGAAGCTGCCGACGAAGCCGTTAAGATGAATCAAGAAATAGCCACAAAAAGGCACAAAGAGGCACAAAAAGGGTAGCCATGTACCCTGCTGGACCGGCGTTGTGGAGCGCGGGTCTCCTGTCCAGCATCGTGTTGTTCCTGGATCAAGATCATTCCTTTTGCTTGCGGCAAAGGAGCCGCGCCGGATTGTTCAGCCATTGCAGGTGGCTGAGCTGTCAGCTATCAGCTTTCAGAAGGTCTGCGGACATTCCTTGACTCGATTCCGGGACTGGGGGTGAGTTCGTTGCCAGGGTGGTTTCGATCAACTCGACCATCTGGGCGAATTCGTCGTGGTTGAAATCGGTGCCGTGGTAGATCACTCGGCCTTCGGGATCGATGACCACCGTCCGCGGAATGAAGGCATCGGCAAACAGCGAGAAAATGCTGCGATCCGGGTCGGGAAGGACCGGGAAGGTCATGCCCATCTGGGTGATGAACTCGTCCAACTCCGACGCCTCGTGTTCTCGTGCAATCGCAGCCATTGTGAAGTTCGGACCCTTGAATGGCGCCCAAACCTCCCTTTCGAGGTGAGGGATCTCTTCACGGCAGGGCGGACACCAGGTGGCGAAAAATGAGAGCACAACAACCTTGCCGCGGTGCGCTTCAAGAGAGAAGGGGGTTCCATCCTTCAGCAGGCCCACGAAAGGTGGCGCCGGGTCACCAACGTGTACTCGGGTCGCCTCCTCGGGAGTGGGCTCCGGGCCTTTGGGTGAACATCCGGACAATCCAGCGAGGAGGAGCAGGAGAGGGATCAGGAGAAGTCTCGGATTCTGCATCAAAAGAGCTCCAGAGCGTCGACGTCGCCCTTGGCCGCACGGATCAGCTCAGGGAAGCCTTCGGAAAAGTCGACGACGGTCGAAGGCTCCGGGTCAAGGGGGCCGCCGTCAACGACAAGGTCGACTCGGGCGCCATACATGTCGTCGATCGTCAGCGGATCGCTGATGAAGTCGTCGTCCGGAGTTCGGACGGATGTCGTGATCATCGGCTCGTCCAACTCGGCCAGAATTCCGAGGAGAGTCGGGTTGTCCGGAAGCCGGATGCCGATTGTCTTTCGTTTTCGGAGCATGATCTTCGGCACCTCGGGAGAAGATTGGAAGATAAAGGTATAAGGTCCGGGTAGAACCCGTTTCATCATTCGAAATATCGGGGTTGTGACCCCTTTCGCGTATCGACCGACGGTCTGCATATCCGGCACCAGGAGCGCCAGTTCTTTCTTGGGGTCGAGGTTTTTGAGCTGGTAGATCCGTTTGACAGCCCCCAGGTGGGAGATGCCGCACGCCAACCCATAGACCGTATCGGTCGGGACGACAGCGACACCGCCACGGCGGATGATGTCGGTACAGCGCGCTACCAGCCACGGTTCGGGTTCAATCGGGTCGATTTCCATCAGCATGGCAACGTACTCCTTCCGGGGAAGGGTTGTACTCGTGTTTGAGCGGGGAGTCAATGATCGGCTCTGTCAGCTATTTCTAAAGTGTTGCAAGCGCCTCCGGCGTGAACGGTTTGATGTCGTCGAAGTGGCCTTTCTGCACCTTGGTCGGCCATTGAGGATCGGCGATCAGGGCGCGGCCGACCGCGACCAGGTCAAACTCGTCGCGTTCCAGCCGTTCGAGGAGTTTTTCGATGCCCACCGGATCGGCTCCCTTGCCCATGAAGGCGCCCAGGAAGTCACTGTCCAGACCAACGCTGCCGACGGTGATCGTCGGGCGTCCGGTGATCTTCCGGGTCCAGCCGGCCAGGTTGAGGTCAGAACCCTTGAACTCCGGCTTCCAGTACTTCCGGGTCGAGGCATGGAAGATATCGACTCCGGCTTCGGCCAGGGGAATCAGGAGGGCCTCCAGTTCCTGCGGGTTGCGGACCAATCGGCCCCGATAATCGCCCATCTTCCATTGGGAAAAGCGAAAGACGATCGGAAATTCTGGACCGACTTCTGCCCGTACCGCGCCGATCACCTCGATGGCGAAACGGAGGCGACGCTCCAACGAGCCGCCATAGCCGTCCGTTCTCCGGTTTGTTTTTTCCCACAGGAACTGATCGACCAGGTAGCCGTGGGCGCCGTGGATTTCCACCCCGTCGAACCCGACTGCGCGTGCGTTGGCGGCGCCTTGCGCGAAAGCCGAGATCACGGTCTCGATGCCGTCTTCCCCGAGCGGTGTCGGGGGTGCTCCCGTCTCTCCGTGGGCGGGGTGGGGCACGGCGGAGGGGCCGAAACCGCCTACTGACGGGTCGGGTTCCATTCCGGGCTGCCGGACGCTGCCGACGTGCCAGAGTTGAGGGATGATGGCCGATCCGGCGCTGTGGACCTCTTCGACCACATGGTGCCAGCCATCGAGGGCGTCATCGCCGTAGATCCGAGGAACGGAAGGGTAGCCGTTCGAACCGGGATGCTCGACGACCGTTCCTTCGGTGACGATCAGTGCGGCGCCACCTTCGGCCCGTTTTCGATAGTAGGCGGCGACCTCCGGGGTGGGGATGCCTCCGGGCGAGTGGCTGCGCGTCATCGGCGCCATGACGATCCGGTTCGACAAGGTTGTCGAGCCGAAGGGAAGGGGTCTGAAAAGAGTCTCGGTATGAATGTCCATATATGGAATTACCGGCCATCTGATGCCGGCTGTCAAGCACAGACTGGAACAAGGACCTTCCGGCATTTCAACATTCAGGCGTCGAGGCGTCCCGGGATCGATTAGAATCGCCCGATGAATGGGATGCATGGTGGTGTTTCGTCCGGACTTCTTCGGTCAGCCTTCGTTGCCTTGTACCTTGGATTGGCAGCATTCTCGGTCATGTCCTCCTTCGGGTGCAGGGCTCCCGAGAGAAATGATCCACAGAGAGCTGATCCCCGGAGGGACAACGTTGTCTTGGTGGTTATCGATACTCTCAGGGCGGATCATCTGCCGATCTACGGTTATGATCGGGATACCAGTCCCTTCCTGACGGAACTGGCCGATCAGGCTGTCGTCTTCGAGGACTGCCGAACGCCGATCCCGCTGACCGATCCCGCGTTCGCTTCGTTGTTGACGGGCGCCTATCCCATGCGACACGGGGTCCGTGACACCGGCTATGCCCTGGCTGGTCATCTTCCAACATTGGCGGAGATGATGGCTGCCCAGGGTTACCGGACCGCCGGGTTTTTCAGCCGAGCGGGTCTGGTGACAACCACCGGTTTGGGGAGAGGATTCGCCCTGGCTGACGACCAGACAACCACACAAGGCGAGGTCGGGCGTCATCCCTGGTACACCCGTGCCGGCGCAGAAATGTGGCAACGCCGGGCGGATGAGGTGACGGACCTGGCTATCGAATGGATGGAAAAGCAAAGCAACGAACCGTTCTTCCTGCTTCTCCACTATTTTGATCCTCATGCCTACTATGACCCACCGAGTCCATTCAGGGGTCGATTTGAACCCCGCGTGACGCCGTACGACGACGAAGAGCTGAGGTCCTGGTGGGGATCGGTCGATTCTCTGGGGGCAGAAATCTCCCGCTATGACGAGGAGATTCTGACCGTTGATCACCATCTCGCCCGTTTCGTCGAGGCGATGCGTCTGTCCGGTGTCTGGGACAGGACCCTCTTGGTGGTCACGGCGGATCATGGCGAGAGCCTTGGTGAACATGGCGCGATGGACCATGGCGAGTGGCTTTACCGAGAGCAGGTGCACGTACCGTTGATCATTCGGGCGCCGGAAAACCCAAGCGTCAGAGGTGTGAGGATTCCGAATATGGTGCGGCTGATCGATGTAGCGCCGACTATCCTGGACTTCATTGGGGCAACCGATAGTGGGTCGGGCCTGGGGAATTCTGACGGAACCAGCCTGATGCCGCTGCTGCGGGGAGAGTATCTCCCGGGCCGGGTGTTGCTTCTGGAGACCGAAAACTGCCCCGAGGGGGGGGAGAATCGCCAGACGACAATCGGCGTGGACTGCGATCCTCCCGGTGTGCTCGGGAAACGTCGAGGCGTTGTCGAGGGGCGGTGGAAATTGATTCTGGCGCCGACTCCAGATGGGCCGACCGTACAGCTCTTCGACCAGGAGATGGACCCGGGAGAGGTGCAGGATGTCTCCGGTCGGAACCCGGATGTCGTGGCTCGACTCCTGGATATTCTGCAGTCGTCGGCCGGGCCGGGAACACAGGGAACGGTCGATCACGAGTTGATTGAACGCCTGCGGGCACTGGGGTATGCGGGCTAGTTCTCGTCCAGAAACCGCCCTTTTCCGAAATCTCTTCGTCAATCTGCGGGTTTCCTTGTGCGGAGTACCTAAGTACACCTCCGCGGAAACCCTTGATTTCCTCGACATTTACGAAAAATGACTGATTTCTGCCTCGAGAACCACGCCGTTCCCCTCCGGAGTTTTCGGATGGGAACGGGCTAGGGCGCAGCCCTTCCCGCAGCACTGATACCCAACGTCACCTTTGGCTGAGGCGGTTTGAGGTATCGAGCGAGAAAGTCGTAGATCGCTTTCCGGCCTTCCCATGCCTCCGGAGTGTCGAGTCGGTCGAAACTGTGGCCTCCCGGCACGTCGTAGATCTGATATTCGAATTCCTTGTCCTCGGCCTTCAAGGCCTGGATCAGATGTTCGACCTCGATGAAGGTGACGTCCTCGTCGTGGGGGTTTGTGTGGATGCGCAGGGGTTTTGACAGCTTGTCAACATTCCAAACCGGCGAACGCCGTTTGTACTCCTCGAGGTTTTCCTCGGGCGTCTGACCGATGTGGTACTCGGCATCGTAATAGGCCTGGTACTCGGGTCCCCAGACGCCCATGCGCATGACGAGGTCCGACACCGGAACGCCGGCGAAGGCGCAGGCAAAGGACTGGGGATGGTCGAAAAGGCTCATCAGGGCAATCAGACCGCCATGGCTCCAGCCGAGGATGCCGACCCTGTCGGGGTCGACGCGGGGGTGGTTTGCAACAGCCCAGTCCCGCGCCGCCACGCAGTCTCCGACCTCACGACCACCGTAGTCGATCTTCTCGTAAAAAGACTTCCCATAACCGGTCGATCCCCGGTACTCCGGCGCGACCACGATGTAGCCTTGGGCCATCAATTCGCGAACGATATGGGCGTAATAGGTTGTGAAGTCGGAGTGCACCCCGCCGTGTGGGAGGATGAGGAGTGGGAGCTTTGGCCTGTCCTCAAAGCCCTTCGGCGTGAAGACATAGCTGTAGAACTTGACCGGGTTGCCGGCGCCGATCGCGTCGGGATTAGCCTCTTTCCAGAGCGGGGGGCCATAGATGCGGACCTTGTCGACGACGGCGACATCGCCGACACGGTGGAACCAGAGAAGGTCGTCGATGCTCTTCGACAGCGCGTCAACCTGGTGTCGCAGGCCCTCGTGGCGGCTTTCGAGACTTTCAATGATCTCGGACGACGGTGCCTCGGTGGCTATCGTAACCGGGGTTACGGCGATCAGAACAACGATGGCAAAATACACAATGCGCATCTCGAACCTCCTGATGGCGTCTCGTCGGGACGTCACGACGCTGAGATGAGAATAGCAGGGGCCGGGTCCGCTGCCGAAAACAGCGATGGCGGCCGGAACGGGTTCCGCGAACCGACCCCGAAGGCCGGGGGTTTGAGCCGTGACCGAGGCTGATTCCGGTGACCGATTCGGATTCAGATTCCGATTCAGATTCCGATTCAGATTCAGATTCGGATGCGGGCAGTCGGGAGCGCGCCCACCCTTCGGCCGGCGTGCCGGTTCCTACCCCTTCAACTCCTCCAGGAGTCCGCTGAGGCTTTGCAGACGACCGATCAAATCGGTATGGAGGTTGGAGGGACCATTGTCACTGGAGATTTCCAGTGCTTTCCGGGCGCCGTCCCGGTCGCCGGCGCCCAGGCGGGCGATGCCCAGGAGGCGCATAACGTCGGGCGCTCGTGTGCTTTCGGTGGCCTGTTCCAGGTAGCGGAGGGCTTCCCGAAAGCGTTCCGCCTCGATTGCGATGGCCCCCAGGGCCGCCAGGGGGAAATGCATGAGTTCCCGGGGCATGAAGTCCAAAGCCTCGCGGGCCATCTCCCGAGCGATGGTTGGATCCTCATCGAGGTCCAGGATGATCAGTGTGAATTCGTAGGCTGCGATGCCCCGCACCGGCAGATTGTCGCTCTCAGAGAAGAACTGGAGGGCGAAGCGCCTGGCGGTGGCGATGTGGCCGGCCCGGCGGAGGCTCTCCAGGAGTGCGGCAACCGCGGCGGCCAGGAAGGGCGAATCGGCACGATCCTGGTGAAGGAGCCGATGGGCGTGGCGGACAGCGGCCCTGTTGCGACCGATCGCTGCGGCCAGCAGGGCTGTGGTGGCCCTGAGCTGTGGGTGTGTCGGCGCTGCGGAAACTGCCCGGGAGAACAGTTCGAAGGCGTACTCTTGGCGTTCGGCCGCCAGTGCGGCGCCTGCACGCCCGGCCAGTTGGGCGGCATCGGCCGGGAGGTCCTCCGGAGGGGCCTGGCTGAACAGACGAACGGTTTCTTGATAGCGAAGCCGCCGGGGGTCGAGGCGAAGAACGCGCCGAAAGGTCTCCAGCGCCTTCTTGGACCAACCACGCCGGAGGTAAGCGACCCCCAGCTGATAGAGGGCATCTTCGAAATCCGGGGCCAGCGCAACCGCCTCCTTGAACGCATCGATGGCGCCTCCGGTTCGGCCCATTTCAAGAGAGTTGGCGCCGAGCAGGTAGTAGGCCTGTGGGACGCGATCCAGGGCGATCGCGGTTTCCAGGTGCTTAATCGCATCTTCGGGCCGGCCCTGCATGCCGGCCAGGGCGCCCAAAGTGAAGCTGGGCAGAAAGGCGGTGGGATCGAGGTCTCTCGCTGTTGTCAGAACTTGTTCTGCCCTTTCCCAATGGCCGAGGTCCGAGGCGACGGTGCCCAGGTAGATCAGGGATTCCAGATGGGGTCCCCGGAGGGCGAGGACCTTCTCGAAGGCTGAGGCCGCCTTCTCCAACTCTCCCATTTCGAAAGCCGTCTCACCCAGCAGGCTCCAGAGTTCGTCGTTGCCCGGCGTCAGGTCGGCCAGGTCTGTCATTTGGTCTAATCCTGCGCCGAGGTCGGCCCGGACCAGGGTTGTCTCCAGAGCATCCAGGCGTCGCCTGAATTCTGGGTTGTCATTCCCTGAATGCACGGCCTGCGAAAGAATGCGCCGGGTCCTGTCGCTGAAGCGGCGGGCAAGGGCCCTGGAGTGCAGTTCTTCGTCCGCGGCCCTCTCCCAGTCCTCCAACATTTCCGACTTCGACACGACGCCTTGTTGCTCCAGGAGAGCTGTCAGGGTTTGAACGCCAGCGTGTGTGACCGTCAGATTGTGTTCCAACTGGCCAAGGTGGCCGGCCGAGGCGGCAAGGGCTTCTGAGAGGCTCCGGAGTCCGTCCTCCAACTTGGTCAGGCGTTCGAGGATGTTCTCTTCGAGGTCTTCCTGCGCCTCAAAGATCTGGGCTTCTTCACTGGGGTCTCCATCCGGTTGAGCGGCTGAGATCACCAGGAGCCGAAGGCCGCACCGACGGCACTGCTCAAGGCGGACGGGGTTAGGCGTGCCGCACGCCTGACAGAGAATGATGGTCCCGGCGGGACTAGCCCGACGGGTAGTCATAGAACCCCCGGCCGCATTTGCGACCGAGGCGGCCTGCCTCGACCATCTTGACCAGGAGCGGACACGGCCGGTATTTGGGGTCGCCCATACCGTCATGGAGCATTCGCATGACGGTGACACAGGTGTCCAGACCGATCAGGTCAGCCAAGCGTAAAGGCCCCATTGGATGGTTCATCCCCAACTGCATGATTTTGTCGACCGATTCGATCGAAGCGATGCCCTCGTAGACGGCGAACACCGCTTCGTTGATCATCGGAATCAGCAGGCGGTTGGAGACAAAGCCCGGGAAATCACGGCATTCAACGGGCGTCTTGTCCAATCGGCCCGCAAGGTCGAAAACGAGGTCCCGGGTTTGTGCCGATGTTTCCAGGCCGCAGACGATCTCGATCAGCTCCATTCTGGGAACCGGCAGCATAAAGTGCATTCCGACGACGCGGTCGGGTCTGCTGGTGGCGGAAGCCAGACGGGCGATGGACAGGGATGATGTGTTGGTCGCCAGGACGACACCGGCCGAGCAGACGTCGTCCAACTGCTGCAGGATGCCTCTCTTGATGTCGCAATCCTCGATGGCGGACTCGATTACAAGATCGCACCGGCTGTGTTCCTTGAGGTGTGTCGAAGTCGTGATCCGTTTGAGTGCGGCTGCAATCTCATCCTGATTCAGATCACCCTTCTCGTGGAGCCGGTCGAGATCGTTGGTAATCGATTCGAGTGCCCGTTCAAGCCCGGCGTCGTCGATGTCGGTCAGCAGTACATCGAAGCCGGCGACGGCGGCAACCTGGGCGATTCCGGCACCCATTTGGCCGGCGCCGACGATGCCCAGCCGTTCGATCGGGGAAGCGAGGGTGGTTTTCATTACTGAGCCGGTCTCGGCCGAAGATCTAGAGGGCGGCGTCGAGGGCCTTGGTCAGATTGGACTTGGCCACCGCTCCGACCACCTTGTCGACGACCTCACCGTTTTTGAAGACGAAAAGAGTCGGGATCGCACGGATGTCGTATTTCAAGGCGATTTCCCGAGCCGAATCGATGTTCATTTTTCCTACGACGGCTCGGCCGTCATACTCGTCTGCAATCTGCTCGACCGTCGGACCGATCGCCTTGCACGGCATGCACCACTCCGCCCAAAAATCCACCAGGACGGGAACGTCGGCCTTGAGGACGACATCATCAAAGTTGCTCGGGGTAATTTCAATTGCTTTTCCGGACATGTAAGTGCTCCTTAGCGGGTCTTTGCGTTGCCGTTTTTGGCAACGGGCGCATGGTACACCATTCAACGCGCCCGTGGCGCGTTGAAAAGATCCTCCAGCATCATCTTCGCAACCCGGTCGCCGTACTGGACAGCATAGTTCTGGCCCCGGTCTTCGGGGTAGATCTGGGCCATCGTGCACAGGTAGAGGTTGTCGACCGGGGTTCTCATTGAGGGGATCTGCTCGCGATAGCCCCGAGTGACGACCGGTTGGGCATAATCGGCCCGGAAGTGGTGCGATCGGTCTATCCATGAGGGATCGAAGGCAGGGTTGATCCGTTTCAGGCCGGGAAGGTAGGTATCCATGACCTCCTGCTTGTTGGCGCCGAAGAGGGGGTGGTCGGGAAAGAGGTAGTTGGAGATGTAAAGCAGATGCGTTCCCCCGTACCGCTTTCGGTCGATGTAGTTGGTGTGTTCGATCAGTCCGCCGAAGGGCATGGTCTCGTCGGCAATGTTGAGCCAGTAATAGGGCATGAAGGACTGCTTGAGCTCCAGGAGGGTGCAAAGGGCGCCGGTCGCCCGCAGTGCCCCGAACCGGTCCCGTTCCGCGGGTTCCATGGTGTGCCCGGCAATTTTCAGGTAATCGGGAACCGGAACGGCCGCGAGAACCGTGTCCGCTCGGACAGTTCCCCCCGAGGTAACGATTTCGAATCCGCCCCCCTCGCTTGAATTGATTTTTTTTACGGGATCGGCCAGATGCAGTGCCCCCCCCATGCGACCGATCTCGTCCGCCAGGCTTTCGGCAACCCGGGCAAATGACCCTCGCATGTAGCCAAGGCGTTCGCCCATACCGCTCGAGGATCGGGATCGGCCTCTCAGCCAGATCTTGCGCCAAAGCCAGACCATGGCCACCTCTTCGGACATTTCGGCGAATTTCTGATTCAGCAACGGGGCCCAAACGGTCCGCCAGACCTCGCTCCCCAGATGGTTCTGAATCCAGCGGGCCGCAGTAATGTCTTCAAACGGCTTCGGGTCTTTGGAATGTTGGAGGCGCAGGGTCCCAAATACGAATCGGATCTTGTCCCACCAGGGGAGGGGCCGGAACCGGAGGAGGGAGGCCGGAGTTCCGAAATCCCAGAGCCGGCCGCCGGTCCAAATGCCCATTTTTGATGGGAGCCATTCGATGTCGTCTCCGAGGCCCAGTTCCTCGGCCAAAGCAGTGATTGCCGTGTCATTGGTGAACAGGTGGTGGTAGAAGACCTCAAGGGGCTCTCCACCGATGTCGATCACTCGGGCCAGACCTCCCGGAACCGGATAGCGTTCGAAGACCTGAGGCTTCAGACCGGCCTGGGCCAGGCGATAGGCCGCAGTCAGACCCGAGAGCCCCGCTCCAACGACGGCAACGTCACGCATGAACTACGAACCCTCCAGGACGAGGGTTTGCAGACCAGCGGTTCCGTCTTGCGTCCTGGCTTCCCAGCTTCCCAGCTTTCAAAAGATGACGTTTTCGACGTAGAATTTCTCGGCCGGAATCTTGCCGCCGGCCAGCATCGCAGCATCCTCCGGGGTGAGCCTGAAGGTGCCGGCCGTCCGGCCGGAGGTCTCGACCATGCGCAATTCGATAGCATTGGGCGCCAGGTCGGGTCGCCGGGTTGCGATCATGTTGAAGGCCTCGGCCACGGTTTTCAGGGCATGGAACACCTCGCGCTGGGTGTCGGTCACAGCCTGGATGAAGAAATTATCCGGGTGGGAGCCCGAACTGGTGCGGTAGAGATAGAGGTTCTTTTTGTCGAGGATTTCGATCAAGGCCGCGGTGACCTTGGGGTCCTTGTAGGGGTTCAGCTGGAGCTTGATCCCCGGCGTTGGCGTAGGTGTCGGGTGAGTGTCGGCAGCCAGTTCGACCTGGTCCCCCATGCCGGAAAGCGTTGCGTAGTTGCCCAGAGTTCGTCGTGGGGTCGGCGTCGGCGGGATTTCTTCGGTCCGTTCCAATTCGTCGATCGTCAGCGCGTTGCCAAGACCCAGCTTGTTGTAGCGCTCGGTGGCCACAAGGTCGATCTGGTCGAGCGCGTAGGAGGTCACCTGACCGGTGACCAGCGTGATGATCGCCAGATGTCCGTCGACGGCGAGTGGCTCATTGCAGCGGATGCGTTCTCCATTTTTCAGGATGACGATATAACCGCCACTGGTGGCGCCGACCGCCACGACAAGGGCCGTAATCACACACAATACCGAAATGAAAAGCTTCATGATCGTCTCCTTGATTGCCAAGTATAGCGGTATGACCGGCCCTTCGCCAGGAGGACGCACCGCATTGGCCTTTTCCGTCTGCCCCTTGACCTGAAACGCACCTTTCCCTAGACTCACCGTCTTATGTTGGAGAGCCTGCAGGAGCGGCTTGCGCGTGTGACTAAGACCCTTCGAGGTGAAGGGCACCTGACCGAGTACCACATCGACACGGCGTTGAAGGAGATTCGTACCGCCCTTCTGGGTGCGGATGTCAATGTCGAGGTCGTTGGGCGGTTTGTCGAAAGGGTTCGGGAACGGGCCGTCGGCAAGGAGGTTCTGACCTCGGTAAGCCCGGCCCAGATGGTGACCAGGATCGTGCACGAGGAGCTGGTCCGGCTCCTGGGCGGCGAAACGGTCGAGCCGGACTTCAAAGGCCGACCGGCCGTCGTGATGATGGTTGGTCTCCAGGGTGCGGGTAAAACGACCAATGCCGCCAAGATGGCCCTCTGGATCAAGGAGAAGAAGGGCCTCTTTCCACTGCTGGTCCCGGCAGACACCTCGCGTCCCGCGGCCCGTGAACAGTTGTTGATCCTCGGTGAAAAAGCGGGCATCCCCACGGTTGACACCCGCGACATGAACGATCCCGAGGAGATTGCCCGCAAGGCCATGCGGGAGGCGATGATCAAGGGATACCAGGTCCTGGTCTTCGACACAGCGGGCCGTCTGCATATCGACGACGAGTTGATGGCACAGCTTCTCAGGCTCAAGGAAATCCTCAATCCCAAACAGATTCTCTTCGTGGCTGATGCGATGACCGGTCAAGACGCGGTCCGATCGGCCCGGGCCTACCACGAAAAATTGGATATCACCGGTGTCGTCCTGACCAAGTTGGACGGAGACGCTCGCGGTGGCGCGGCCCTGTCGGTGTCTGAGGTCGTTGGGCGACCGATCCTCTTTGCGGGAATCGGTGAGAGGCTCGAGGACATCGAGGTCTTCCACCCCGAACGGATGGCTGGCCGGATCCTGGGCATGGGCGATGTCTTGACTCTGGTCGAAAAAGCCCAGGATGTCGTTGACGAGCGCAAGGCAAAGAGACTCGAGGCCAAGATGCGGAAGAACCGCTTTGACCTCGAAGACCTCCGTGACCAACTGGGGAGCCTCAAGAAGATGGGCCCCTTGAAGCAGGTGATGGAGATGATGCCCGGAATGAACAAGATGATGCCTGAGGGTGGCGCCACCGAAGCGCAGGAACGCCAGTTGAAGCGGATGGAGGCGTGCATCGATTCGATGACGCCCCAGGAGCGCCGCCACCCCCAAGTATTGAACGGACCTCGAAAACGACGCATCGCCAAAGGGTCGGGGACGTCGGTCGAAGAAATCAACCGCCTCTTGCGGCAGTACGGACAGATGCGTAAGCTGATGAAGCGCCTGGGGAAAGCCGATCCCAGGCAGCTGAAGCGACAGTTGGGAATCGGTTGAATTTTTTGAGGGTAGGGGAAGCCTGACCCTCCCAGTAAAGTGTAGAGAGCCGGCCCCCGGGGCCGTGCAAGGAGGCTACAGATGTTGATGATCAGATTGCGCCGCGGTGGCGCCAAGAAACACCCGATGTACCGGGTGGTCGTGTCGGATTCGCGAAAGACTCCGACGGCCGATTATCTGGACCAGGTCGGAATCTACAACCCAAACGTTGAGCCGCCCGAGATCCGCATTGATCTCGAGAAGGTCGATCAGTGGAAGGCCAAAGGCGCCGGAGTGTCCCAGACCGTTGATTCCCTGATTCGCAAGGCACGCCTCCAGGGTGAGGCGCCTGCCGATTCTTGAGAAGAGTGGCGCCGGATTTTGGCGCCGTAATCGCCGGAAAAGGAGTCACTCGTGAGTGCGATGAAAGACCTGCTGGTCGAGATAGCGAAAGCCCTTGTCGACAACCCGGATGAGGTCAATGTCACCGAGGTCGAGGGCGAACAAACCACCGTGTTGGAGTTGCGGGTTCGAGAGGAAGACCTGGGCAAAGTGATCGGCCGTCAGGGCCGGACGGCCCGGGCACTGAGAACCCTGCTGTCGGCCGCGGGCATGAAGGTCCACAAGCGGTTCGTACTCGAAATTCTCGAGTAGTGGTTTCGTCCGAAAATTCCGCGGCCGCAACACAGTGGTTGATCGTCGGCCGTGTGGGCAAACCCCACGGTGTGCACGGCGGTGTTCTGGTCGAGATCATCACCGACTTTCCGGAGCGAATGGTCGCCGGACTCGAGGTCGGGCTGGGCCCGGAGGAAGGACCCGAACGGACGATCGCAGTCCACGGCGTGCGGTATCACCGAGGGCGGTGGTTGATTGATTGGGTCGGAATCCGAAGCCGAGACGAAATTGAATCCTGGCGTGGACTTTTCATTTTCCTGCCTGAACAGAGCCTGGATCAACTGCCAGATGGCTATTACTACGAGCATCACCTGGTCGGCCTGGAGTGCCGGTCGCCGGATGGCAAGGTCCTGGGCACGATCACGGGGCTCGACCTCGATCCCGGTCAAATTCGTGCGATTGTCCGGCGCGGCACCAGGGAGTATCTGGTGCCCTGGGTGCCGGAGATCGTGAAGAACGTCGACCTTGATGGTGGTGTGGTCACCTTCGATCCCCCTCGTGGTTTGCTCGACGACGATGCCGAGATGGCGTGACCCACGCCGGACTTTGGCCCATCCATGAAGTTTGACGTCCTGACCCTCTTTCCCGAGCTTTTCGAAACTTTTCGGAGGGTGGGTGTACTGGGCCGTGGCGTCGAGCAGGGCCTGGTAACGATCGATGTTCACGATCTCAGGCGCTGGAGTGGGAACCGGTGGGGGCAGGTGGACGACGAGCCCTACGGCGGGGGGGCCGGGATGGTCCTCCAGGGGCCGCCGGTGCTTGATGCCGTCCACGAGATCAAATCGTCCGGTGAGATTCCTCCGGTGACGGTCGTACTGTCACCCCGAGGTCGGCCTTTCGACCAGGTTTTTGCCGAGGAACTCAGGCAGAGCGGCCGGATATTGATGCTGTGCGGTCGATACGAGGGCTTTGACGAAAGGGTGTCGGAGATTCTGCAACCAGTGGAGCTCTCCCTGGGTGATTTCATCCTGGGAGGCGGCGAGGTCCCGGCAATGGCGGTGATCGAGGCGGTCTCACGCCTGGTCCCGGGTGTGGTCGGCGATCCGCAGTCGGTGGTTGAGGATTCTTTCTCCAATCACCTGTTGGACTATCCCTGCTACACCCGCCCCGCCGAAGTCGAGGGGCGCACGGTGCCGGAGGTGTTGAGATCAGGCAACCACGCCAAGATCAGGCGTTGGCGCCTTGAGCGGGCGGTCGAGACGACCGTAACCAGAAGGCCCGACCTGATCAAGAAGTACTGGGAGACCTACACTGACGAGATCCGCAGACTGATCCGGAGGTACGCTCCCGATTTGACGGAAGGCCTGGATTGATCTGCGAATGCGAGGAGAAACGAGAATGAACCAGCTGAGAAACAACGTTGTCCGCAGCCTTGTCGTGATTGTGGCCGTGGCGATTGCAGTGACCGCCGGCGCCCAGGGGTTCCGGCCGGAGCCGGTCTT
>JBDLIO010000002.1:0-17618 GCA_039714865.1 Acidobacteriota bacterium
TTCCGGGACGACCGACCCGGGAGTCCATGTCAAGTTTCCCTACCCGATCGAACAGTTGGCCAAGGTCCCGATCCAACGACAATTGAAACAGGAGTACGGATTCCGCACGGAGAAGGCGGGAATCCAGACCCGATACGCAAAGGGTGGATTCAGGAACGAGAGCCTGATGCTGACCGGCGACCTCAACGTCGCGGTCGTCGATTGGATCGCCCAGTACCGGGTGACCGACCCCTACCTCTACCTGTTCAAGGTTCGCAACCGGGACAAGACCTTCCGGGACATGAACGAGGCGGTGATGCGGGCGGTTGTCGGCGACCGCAGCGTCGACGAGGTGATCACGGTCGGCCGGCAGGAGATCGAGAACCAGGTCCGGGAAGAACTCCAGGAACTGTGCAACCAATACGAGATCGGCATCACGGTAGATCAGATCGTGCTGCAGGACGTCAATCCGCCAGACCCGGTCAAACCGTCGTTCAACGAGGTCAACCAGGCGGAACAGGAACGAGAACGGGCGATCAACGACGCTCGCGCTGACTACAATCGGGTGATTCCGCGCGCCCGGGGAGAGGCCCTGCGCATGATCGAGCAGGCCGAAGGATACGCAGTCGACCGGGTCAACCGGGGCAAGGGCGACGCCGCTCTCTTCGACGAGTTGCTGATGGCCTACCGGCGCGCGCCGGAGGTCACGAGACGCCGCATGTACCTCGAGACCATGGAGAAGATCTTTCCCAAGGTCGGGAAGAAGGTCCTGCTGGATGACGGCCTGGAGGGTGTGCTCCCACTGATGTCGCTGGGCAAGGAGGTGGCACCATGAAACAGACCGCGATGATAGCAATCGGCATCCTGGTCCTTCTGGCCGTTCTCACGGCGGGTGGCGCCTTCTTCATCGTCGACGAGACCGAGCAGGTGGTCATTACACAGTTCGGCAAACCGGTCGGCGAGAGCATCACTACCCCGGGCCTCAAGATGAAAGTTCCTTTCCTGCAGAAGACCAACTTCTTCGACAGCCGCTTCCTCGAATGGGATGGCGAGCCCAACGAGGTTCCTACCGCCGACAAGAGGTTCTTCTTCGTCGATACCTATGCCCGATGGCGGATCTCCGACCCGCTTCTTTTCTTCAAACGCCTTCGCGACGAGTACGGCGCTCAGTCCCGTCTGGACGACATCCTCGATGGTGAGACCCGCAATACGATCGCCAAACACGATCTGATCGAAGCGGTCCGCAGCACCAATCGAGATTTCGTGCAATCCTCTGACGGCGCCCAGAACGCCGAGGCGCCGAAGAGCATTGAGTTTGGTCGCGGTGTGCTGGAAGAGGAAGTCCTGCGGAATGCCTCTGCCCGGGTCGAGGATCTGGGCATCGAAATCCTGGACTTCCGCTTCAAACGGACCAACTACGCAGAGGTCGACCGCCCCAAGGTCTACGAGCGCATGATCTCCGAGCGCAAACGCATCGCCGAGCAGTTCCGTTCCGAGGGCGCAGGCGAGGCCGCCCGCATCATCGGCAACAAGGAACGCGAACTCAAATCGATTACGTCAGACGCCTACCGGCAATCGCAGGAGATCCGTGGACGGTCGGATGCCGAGGCGGCGGACATCTACGCCAAGGCCTACAACAAGGATCCGGAGTTCTATCGGTTCATCAAGACCATGATGGTCTTTGAAACGACGATGGATGAGGAAACCGTGCTCCTGCTGGGCACCGACGGCGATTTCTTGAGGTATTTGGAGAAGGCGAAGTAGCTCGGCCTCGGAAGACAGCAATCAGCAGCAGTTGGCAGCGACCGCGACGGCGACAGGATCAGCGACAGTAGGCCGCGACCGGAGCGCGGTGTCCGCGACGGAAATACGCCAGTGATGCATCCGATCCCGGCACGCGCCGACTCGAGAGGAGGCGTTCTTGGTTCTTGGGATGGTCGCAGGCTTCGCCTACGCTCTCAGCTTCTCCGCGACCATCTTGAGGTCGTCCCAGACTTTGCGTTTTTCCAGGGGAGAACGCAGAAGATAGGCCGGGTGGTAGGTCGGCATCAAGGCGATGTCCCTGAATTGGCCCCATCGCCCCCGGAGCGATCCCATCGACCTGTCCGACCCCGTCAGGTGGCGGGCGGCAATCCGTCCCAGGGCAACGATGACCTCGGGGCGGATCAAATCGATCTGACGATCAAGGAACGATGAACAGACGGCCATCTCCTCGGACTGTGGATCCCGATTTCTCGGAGGCCGGCATTTGACCACGTTGGCGATGTAGACTTGGCGCCGGTCCAAACCAAGGGCTGTGATCATTCCGTCCAGCAACCGTCCTGCCTGACCGACGAAGGGCCGACCGCTCCGGTCCTCCTCGGCCCCCGGACCCTCACCGACGAAGAGCAGGCGCGCGGTCGGCGAACCTTCGCCGAATACGACGTTTTTCCGCCGCTCGGACAAAGGGCACCGGGTGCAATCCTTGAGGTAGATCGACAGTCCGTCCAGTGTGTCGGGCACGGATTCGGCCCCAGAAGAAATATCAAGGGCGTCCGGGAGGTCAGGGCAGTCGGTCCACCCGAGGTCCCGGCGATAGCGAAGGAATTCAGTCCTTCTCATCCACCTCGTCGTCAGTGGCGTCATCTGCGGTGGATGCATCAGACTCGACAACAACTTCGGCAGAAGTGTCTTCGGCGGACTCCCCTTCCGTGATGTCTGGAATCGTGGCGCCGGCCATGCCCAGAAGCTGCTGCAGTTTCTGCAACTCGTCGTCGATCTCTTCGGGTGCACCGAGAGCACCGGGATCGAGAGCCGGAGCCTCGCCCCCCGAGGTCGGGAGGACATCGGGAGCAGCCGCGCCCTCGGCCGCCGCCTCTTCAACGCTCTCCATCTCGGCTCGGAACTGCTCGACCATCGCCTGACGCTGGGCGTCCAATTCCTCTTGAGTCAGGATCCGCCACTCGACGGTTCCACCATCGACGTCGTCGCGAGCCTGAAGAGTCGGCTTGGCCGCTCGTGCCTCGGTCCTGGGCCGCGCTCCCCTGATGATTTGCTCGGCTCGCTGAGACACAACCTCGATGTAACGAAAGATAGAGTCGAAATTCTCTGGCAACTGCATCATTGGGAAAAGTCCTCTTCAAGATGTTGTTGGAAACCTTCCCGGATGGCGTCCAGCCGGGGCTTCATACGCATTGATCTGTGATGTTCCGCCAAACAAATACCGGTTAAGACCTTGACGGCATCATCCAAACGGTCGTTGATAATAGCATAATCAAATTCTCCCGCGACTCCGAACTCCCTCAAGGCCCATCGAAGGCGCCGCCGGATTGCCTCCGGAGCATCCTGGCCTCGCTGCGCCAAGCGGTTTTTCAGCACATCGTACGAAGGCGGGTAGATAAATACCTTGACCACCTCCGGCACCAGAGTTTTCACCTGGTTCGCGCCCTGGACTTCGATGTCGAGGAAAACGTCGGTTCCCATCGAGAGCCGCCCCTCGACTTCGGCTCGGGCCGTGCCGTAGAGGTTTCCGGCATACTCGGCCCACTCGAGGAATTCTCCTGCTGCGGTCATCGTCTCGAAGGCGCTTCGGGATACAAAATGGTAATCCACGCCGTCCGTCTCTGCCGGTCTGACCTTTCTCGTCGTATGGGAAACCGAGAAGTGACTCTTGACGCCACTCAGCGCCAATTTAGCCATTGCCGCCTTGATCACCGTGGTCTTTCCGCCTCCCGAGGGAGACGATACGATGAACAAAACTCCACGTCGGTCCGCCATCGGCAGATGGTAACACGAGGGGATCGGCTCCGGTCGAGGTTGTCGTGAGGCCGGCAGAAGGGCGGACAGAGTGCACGATCCGGTCGAGGTGGACAGTCCACTGAGTCCACCTTGTCCATAACGTCCACCGTTACCCTCCAGAACCTCGCAATTCGCCAGTTTCAAGTATCCAGTTTCGAGTTTCTGACCTCACTCACCATCCCAAAGGACGGTAGTCCCATCGTCGAACGACGTGACAACCCGCAGGCGCTCCTTGTTGATCAACCCCGCCGGTCCGTCCGCGAGCAATTCCGGAAGTCCCTCGCTCGGGGTGGACGCATCGCCGACCAGGCCGACCCAGGAATTTCGTCCGGTGCGCCGTGCGGCATCCAGGGCTGCCTGAGCCAGCGCAGCGACATCCTCCCAACCCAGGGCTTCGGGTGCGTGAGTCAACAGAGGGTGGCCCGCAAAACCGATCGAACAGGTCGTCGAGAGTTCCAACTCGTCACTCGGGCGGAAGACGTGCGATGCCACACTCTCCCGAAGCCGCTCCGCCAGTTCCTTCTCCGAGGCACGGTCGGCGCCGGAACGAACGACCATGAACTCACTTTCGCCCCACCGAGCCAGCACATCGGTCGTACGCGAGGAGGCACGCAGGACATCGGCAAACTCGCAGAGAACACCGTCGACAACCTCGGAGCCCAGAGCCATGGTCGCCTCCTCGAGCTTGTCCAGACCGACGATGAAGATCAGAAGATCGGCGTTTTCCGGTTTGTTCTTGGTCACACCCTTATTCCAGGCCACCCAGGTCCTGAGAGCTCGAGCCCCATGCGTGGCAAGGACGCGGAAGACATGCTGTCGCGTCCAGAGCCCGGTCACCCCATCTGTCATTCTCAGTTCTTCGATCGTGTGCCGCTGAGCCTGCAATTGTTCCCCGGCATTTTCGAGGGCCTCAGTCTGGTCACCGATCCGATCCCTCAGCTCGGCCAGGGCCCCTTCCATCTCGGCCATGCCGTACTCGAGCCTGTGATGGAGCCGGTGATACCTCCATCCGATAAAAACAACAGCAGCAACGGCCAGGGCGGCGATACCCCAAGGCACAGATGATCCGGTCAATTCGGCGGGAAAATCAGCCCAACTCCGGCGGGAAACACACGTCGCACCAACGGTCCCCGAAACGATCAATCCGATCCTCAGCGCCATTGTGTCCCCCTCGGTAGATTTCTCACAATAATTGTAGCGTAGCCCGGCAGACCGTGTACCCTGTTGCGCCTAAGACGTGCCGACCGAGTTCGGCAAAAGGGAAAGAAACATGCAATCGAAAATCTCTGTCGCCTGCTGTACCGCATTTTTCGTATCCATGGCCGCACTCCCGGCCGTTGCCGGAGATGCCGTCGAAGAACATCTCCTGTACGAGACTCGAGAGGCAATCCCT
Source organism: Acidobacteriota bacterium (assembly GCA_039714865.1). GTDB lineage: Bacteria > Acidobacteriota > Thermoanaerobaculia > Thermoanaerobaculales > Sulfomarinibacteraceae > DAOWGJ01. The sequence goes on from JBDLIO010000002.1 coordinate 5,150, forward strand.
GAGGACTACCGCTGGAATCTGGAGGACATCTTCCCTTCGACAGATGCCTGGGACACCGCCGCCGAGGCCATCGAAGGGCCGATCGGGACCCTCGAGGCTTTCAAGGGCACCCTGGGGCAAGGGGCCGAGACCCTCGCCGACGCCCTCGACCTCAATTTCAATATCTCTCGGGCCGCCTCGGATCTCTTTGTCTATGCCTCCCAGTGGCAGACGACCGATACCCGAAACGCCGACGCCAATCAGTACCAGAGCCGAGCCCGCGCCCTGATGGCACGTATTGGTCAGGCCTCTTCCTTTATTGCACCGGAGGTCGCCCAGATTCCTGCCGATCAGTTGGCGGAGTTCATGGCCTCACCACGATTGAAAACCTACACCCACGGCATCAACAACATGACACGCCTCAAGCCGCACACCCGCTCGACGGAAGTCGAAGAGGTGTTGGCCGGTTCCGCACTGCTCCTGGGCGCCCCGGTTCAGATTTATCAGGGCATGGTCAGTGCCGACATCCAGTGGCCCGAGATTGACGGCGAAAACGGAGAAAAATCCAAGGTCATCCCGGCCCTCTACTACTCCTTCATGGGCATCCAGGATCGCCACATCCGCAAGGATGCGGCTCTTGCACTCTTCGGCACCTACGACCAGTTCGGCCATGCCCTGGCAGGCACCTACTCGGCCTCCGTCAACAAGGATGTCTGGCTGGCCCGCACCCGCGGCTATGCTTCGACCCTGGATATGGCCTTGACCCAGACCAACGTGCCTCGATCGGTCGTCGAGGCCCTGGTCGGCACCGTCCACGACAATGTCGATGCGATCCACGACTACGTTGCACTGCGAAAAAAGGTCCTCGCACTGGACGATTTCCACATCTACGATCTCTACGTCGGCATGGTTCCCGAGGCCGAAAGAAACTACACCTTCGCCGAAGGCTGGGAACTCGCCGCCCGCTTTTGGAAAGAGACCATGGGTGAAGAATACGCCGCGGTTGCCGGGCGGGCCCTCGATGATCGTTGGATCGACGTCTACCCCAACACCGGCAAACAGGGCGGGGCCTACTCCTGGGGTTCCTACAATTCCCATCCCTACCTCTTCCTCAACTGGGGCGGAACCCTGGAGGACGTATTCACCCTGGTCCACGAAATGGGCCACTCAATTCACAGCCACCTGGCCAATGAGAACAATCCCTTCCACGACGCCGACTACAGCCTCTTCGTCGCTGAGGTCGCGTCGGTCGCCTCCGAAAGCCTCTTCTTCAACTGGTTGCTCGATCAAACCCAGGACCCGACCGAACGACTGGCCCTTCTCAACTTGAGGATGAACAACATCACCGGCACCTTCCTGCGTCAGATTTTCTTCCACGAATTCGAAGCCGCCACCCACAGGGCAGCCGAAGCGGGCGAACCGTTGACCAAGGACGCCCTGGATACCATCTGGGGTGATCTCTGGCTTGAGTACTACGGCCGGGATGCAACCCTGGACGATGTCTATCGCTCCGGATGGGCCCGCATCCCCCATTTCTACCGCACGTTTTACGTATGGGTCTACGCCACATCCTTCGCAGCCGGTGAGGCAATTGCCGAACGCTTCCGTTCAGGAGACGAAGGGGCCGTCGAGGACTATTTGGCCACCCTCAAGCTGGGCGGCAGCGTCTACCCGATGGAGGCTCTGACTCGAGCCGGCGTCGACATGACCGACCCCAAGGTCTTCAATACCGTCATGGACACCTACCGTCAAATCCTTGCCGAGATGGAGAAGTTGCTGCCGGCGAAGTAGGCCTGATTCAATAAGGGCGGAATTAAAGAAGCTATCAGCCGTCAGCTGTCAGCTCTCAGTCGGACAGCCCTCCCGACGAGGTCTATCCGGATCAAGAAATGACTCCCCTGCGAAGCAGCCATTGCCGGCGCCATAGCAATCGCCAGCTGATAGCGCACCTACCCTTACGCCTTTTGAAGGACTCCGTGAGTAAGTATCCAAACCGGCGAAGCCGGATCCAAGAGAAGATGCCGTGCCTTCGCCCGAGCCCGGGCCCGTGCCCGTTATCGTTCCCGATATGTTGTTGGCCTTACTCCGCGTCGCCGGCACCCAGGCAGGCGCCACTTTGGGTCCTCGTGTTGCCCCTGGACCCAAAAGAACTCGGGCACGGGCACGGTAACGGCCTCGGGCTCGGGAATACCCCGCGGTAAGCGATCATCTGCAAACCCCGTAATTGTCACCGCTTGTGAAACGTCCATTTGCTTTTTGGCTCGTTTTTTCGAAGGTGCTCGTGGATCAGTTGCTAACAACTGTCCCGATGAGAGGACATCGGATCCGCATTTCAGGACAAATCTCCTGAAAAGATCTCTCACACGTCCGTGTACCGCGAACCTCCTGCCCGGCATATACGTTGCATACAGTGAGGGTGATCACGAGGGCGAGTGAAGGAGCCGGTCATGTCACATGAACACAGAGAGCAACTGGATTCCGGGGGGCCGAGAGTTGTCATCCTCGAAGCCGAGGATGGGCCGAGCGTCGAAGTCCTCGACCTGCCTCGAACTGCCGGTATTGGCTCATCCTTCTGCCATCACGGCACATCGTGGACGGTGACCGACCTCCGCACTCACGACCGAGTTCTGATCTGCAGCCATTCCGAAGGCAGCCGGAGTCTATTGAGGGGCTGACCCGGCGGGGCCGAACCAAGATAACTACCAACCCTGAGTTTCGTTCGACTCTCGGATTTCCGGATCGGTCAGGGAATCCTGCGAAATCGGCCTTCGGCGACCGCCGATGGCTGCCTGGAAAACCTCGGCGGGAGCGTTTGCCAGGGGCTCCTGGGCCCACACGACCACTCCATAATCCTCCGGGCGGCCCAGATCGAGGTCCGGAAGTACCATGATCCCGGGAACTTCGACGCACTGACCGGCCTCGACGGTGACAACTTCGTTCTGAACCTGGCGGAGCGCATTCCGGTAGTAGGTCGGCGACTCCGGGAAGTTGTCGAGGACCTGAGCGATGTAAATCCGCATGTCACGACCAACACCCCCGTCTTCGATGCACACAGTGGCAGACACCCTCAGAAGCGGCCCCTCGGTCTTTGTGAGAATGTCGATTGTCACGTCGGTCTCTTGTCCCTGGTGCGCGGCAAGGTCTCTTTCCCATTGGGAGTAGTCGTAACCGGCGTCGTCGACGCCGTTGAGCCATAGATAGGGCGTGTACCGCAGCTCGTAGAAATTGGCTCGCGAGGAGGCCCCTCCCGACCCGGCTTCACCACCGAGGTGGCAGAAAATCGGGATGAAATTGTCGCCGTAAGCCTCAAACAGATCGTTGACCACCGGACCGGCGGCCCTGCACCCGCTTCAACCGGGTTGGGTGAAGTACTCTCCGAGGATCTTGCGCTCGGCGCCGGTCGCTGTCGCCCCAACAGCCATCACCGCCAGCGCCAAAGCGGCAACCAGTTGTTGTGTCTTCATCGCACCCTCCACACCGGTCGGTAAAACCAGACCGATCGGTGGAGCCTAGCGACACTTCGACAGATGCGCAACCAATCCCATTTGCGCGAAGCGCATCAAAGGAGTCTGTGGGGCAGAGGCCGGCGACAAAGCCGAATAGTGGGCCTCTTGGCGGCCTCTGTCCAAGAGACTCCTACCCCTTATAAATCTGCCGCCGCCTCAGTTCTCGCACTCGATCCCGGAGCTTGGCGGCCTCTTCGAAATCGAGGTTCTTGGCGGCCATCCTCATTCTCTTTTCGAGTTCACCGATCAGTCGGGCCAGGCTTGCATCGTCCTGGTCCAGGTCTGATTCCGCCGCACGGCCGAGCACCGACCCCGAATCGTGATAGTCGATCGCCGACATGGCCACGAGGGGATTGGCGACGTCCTTGATGATGGACCTGGGCTCTATGCCGTGTTCAACGTTGTATGCGGCCTGGGTTTCGCGGCGCCGTTCGGTCTCACCCAACGCCCGCTCCATCGAGCCCGTACGCCGGTCTGCGTAGAGAATGGCCTTTCCGTCGACATTCCTCGCCGCCCTCCCGATGGTCTGAATCAACGAGGTCTCCGAACGCAGGAATCCCTCCTGATCAGCGTCGAGGATGGCCACGAGAGAAACCTCGGGGAGGTCCAGTCCCTCCCTCAGTAAATTGATCCCGATCAGAACGTCAAACTCTCCGCGCCGGAGATCCGCCAGGATCGCCGATCGTTCGAGAGTGACGATCTCGGAGTGCAGGTACCGCACCCTGACCCCCATCTCCGCCAGATAGGCCGTCAAATCCTCGGACATTCTTTTGGTCAAGGTCGTGACCAACACCCGCTCACCTCGTGCGACGACCTGCCGGATCTCAGCCAGGAGGTCGTCGACCTGGTTACCCGCGGGCCTGATTTCGACCCGAGGATCCAGCAACCCGGTCGGGCGAATCAGCTGTTCGACCACCTCGCTGCCGCTGGTCTTCTTCTCATAGGGCCCTGGAGTCGCCGAGACAAAGACCATCTGGTTGATTCGTTGTTCGAACTCCTCGAAATTCAACGGACGGTTGTCCAGAGCGGACGGCAGCCGGAAACCGTGATCGACCAGCGTCTGCTTGCGCGACCGATCCCCGTGGTACATGCCTCCGACCTGAGGAATGGTCACGTGGCTCTCGTCGACGATGCACAAGAAATCATCGGGAAAGTAGTCCAGCAGGGTCGGCGGCGGTTCACCGGCCGTCCGGCCGGTCAGGTGGCGCGAATAGTTCTCAATCCCGGAGCAGTATCCCAACTCGCCTAGCATTTCCAGGTCGAAGAGTGTCCGTTGGGAGAGACGCTGCGCCTCCAGCAATCGCTCGCGGGCCTTGAATTCCGCAAGGCGCGGATCCAACTCGTCTCGAATGCCCTCGATTGCGGCCAACAGCTGTTCCCGGGGCGTGACGTAGTGGGTCCTCGGGTAGATCGGGACGCGCTTGAGATCTTCGACCACGCGCCCGGTCACCGGGTCGAAGCGTTGCACGGTTTCCACCTCGTCACCGAAAAATGAGACCCGGATGCCGAGATCGTCGTAGGGCGGATAGATCTCCAGCAGATCGCCCCGCAGGCGGAAGCTGCCCGGCGCCAGATCGAGGTTGGTCCGCTCGTACTGCATCTTGGCCAGCTGGCGCAGCACATCGTTGAGTGGCTCGACCGTACCCGCCTCGAAGAACTGGAGCATTCCGAAGTAGGCCTCGGGCGAGCCGAGACCATAGATGCAACTGACCGAAGCGACGATGACGACATCCCGCCTCTCGAAGAGGGAGCGTGTTGCCGACAGCCGCATTCGGTCGATCTCCTCGTTGATCGACGTTTCTTTCTCGATGAAGGTGTCCGACGCGGCGACGTAGGCCTCCGGCTGGTAGTAGTCGTAGTAGGACACGAAATACTCTACGGCGTTGGACGGGAAGAAGGCCTTGAACTCCTGATAAAGCTGGGCGGCCAGGGTCTTGTTGTGGGACAGGATCAACGTTGGTCGATTTGTCTTGGCGATCACCTGAGCCATAGTGAAGGTCTTGCCCGACCCCGTCACCCCCAGCAGCGTCTGTGCCGCGAGACCGTCCTCGACACCTGCAACCAGGCGCTCGATCGCCGCCACCTGATCACCCGCCGGTTCGAAGGGTGTCTCCAGGACAAAATCCCGGCTCATTCGGCTAATTCCTCTTCCAGTAATCGATTGAGTCTTTCCGCCTCTTCGGGCTCAACGACGAAATCAGCCAATGCCTCTCGTCCGGCCGCCACGAAGCGCCCGATGGCAGGGTAAGGATCGTCTGCATTTTCAATCAGCCGATCGAATCGCCTGAGATTTCCCACCAATCGCTGTTTCTCCTCCGGACCAACCTCAACGAGAATGCTGCGTTCCACCCCCTGACGGACAGCTTCATACGACGACCAGACCCTCTGTCGCAGGCTCAGGTACGCGGTAACGATCGCGGCGATCAGAATGAGCAACCCACAGCCGCAACCGACAGTGCGCATACGACCGCTCTTTCGCGAACCACGCCATGCCGCGGATTCAGCTGGAGGCAAGGACGGCAGTTTCGAAACATCGACTTCCTGCCCCTGGTGCATTGTCGACTCTTCCACAGTTCGGATCGGCTCAGGTTTCGACTCGTCACTCATCGGAACATTGTAAACACTCCGAAAAAAAAGAACTGGTTCGATCGAAAGTGACCCGGTAAGATTATGGTGAGAAGGACGCTACGGGTCGTTTTAATTCCTCAACAACGACACAAGGAGGAGGAAACATGAAGAGAGCGGCAATCGTCACGATCGCAGTGCTCGCACTGGCCGTTGCGCCAGCGTGGGCCGAACAAAATGGGACCTTTGGTTGGGAGGATGGGACCACCACCGCGTTGGGCACCTACGGGGCCAATATCACACTTGAAAACAGCGCCGAACAGGCCCACGGGGGCACCCGCAGCCTGAAAATAATTGAGAGCCCGCTCAGCGGCACCCCGCAGGCCTTCATTTGGTGGGTTACCGGCTTGACCGACGGTGACACCGTCACCGCTTCGTTCTGGGTCCACGATGTCACCCCAGGAGCCAATCCTTCGGGCCGAATCTGGGGCCACTACACACCCGTTGGCGGGGACATCAACTCCTACGGCGGATCTGCCGGCGGCAACGGCGACTACTCAGGCACCACCGAGTGGACAGAATTGTCCTACACCTGGACGTTCGACTCCAACGCCGGCGCCAATGACGGTCTCATCGTCGAAGCCCGGATCTACAGCGGCACCGACGGCGATTTCATCTACATCGATGATGCCGCCATCACCGTCAGCTCCGACACGGCCATCATCTACGCCGCAGATGGTGGCGTCGTTCCCGTTGAGCTGATGTCCTTCAGCGTCGAGTAGAAGACCAGTATTCTGAATCTTGAACCCGCGGCGCCGGCCGCGGGTTTTTTCGACCCTGTAGAATCAGGCGACTGGAGGCCTTTCATGACGACCCTGAAAGCCGAAGCCACAGCACTCCTGCTGATCGACGTCCAGGAGCGCATCAACGGCGTCATTGTGGATCAGAACCACCTGTCGCGTCAGGGAGTGCTCCTGGAGGCCTTCGGCGCGCTCGACCTCCCGGTGGTCACGACCGAACAGTATCCCAAGGGCCTCGGTCCGACTCTGCCGGAGCTGGCCGACCGCCTCCCCTCACCCCCCGTCGAAAAGATGACCTTCTCCTGCGCCCGGCAGCCCGAGGCGATGGCGGCCATCGAGGCGACCGGCAGAAAACAGATAGTGGTCACCGGAATCGAGACCCACGTCTGCGTCCTGCAGACGGCACTGGATCTTCTGGAAAAGGGCTACGAGGTCCATGTGCCCCACGACGCCGTCAACTCCCGTCGAGCCTTGGACAAGGAGTGGGCCCTCCACCGGATGCTGGCCGCCGGCGCCGTCATCTCCGCCACAGAGAGTGCCCTCTTCGAACTGCTCGAGCGCTGTGGAAGCGATCAGTTCAAGGCCGTCTCGAAACTGATACGTTGTATTCCAGTTTAACGACACCGTAGACGCAATGAGCGCGGTCCAGATTGGCCCTTTTGGACCGCCTGACACGATTGAGTGCACCCGGGGGGCCAATCTGGCCACGCACATTGCGAGGGGCGCTTGGCGCCGGAAAGAAAAGGAAATATTCACTGCGTATTTCGCGCCGTAGTAGATCACCGGTGAGAAGGTCGCGGTAGCTCGCTGAATTTACCGTTTCTCCACCAGCTCGAAGACGTCGCCGTAGTCCATGTCACGGGTGTAGACAATCTGCTTCGAGTCCGCGGACCAGCCGCCGTTGTGCACGTGCCAGGTTCCTTTAGTGGCAACCAGGTATTCCGGATCGCCGACCGCGCGGGGCAAACCGCCGGGTTTCGACGGCGGCTCGAGCTTCAACACGGCAAGCCCCATCGCCATGTGACCGCGCCCGTAACAAAACGCCACCGCGCTGCCGTCGGGAGCGACGTCCATCTCGATGAACGGCCCTATAAAGAGCGACTGCTCCTTTCCGGTTTCCAGTTCGACGGCGACCATCTCGCTCCCGCTTCCATGGGGGCGAGTGTAGATGCCGTGCCGGCTGTCACGATACCAGTCGAACCCCGTGGCGTTGTCGAGCACCATCTGAGCCCCCTCGCCGTCCGGCCCGACCGTCCACAGCGCCAGGGTCTCGTCGCCCTCGGTGAGGTACGCGATCAGCTCTCCATCCGGCGACCATTTACTGACGAGGGCGCCGATGACCGGAGCGTATTGACTGTCCAGTATGATCGGCTGATCCACCAGCAGCCGCTCTCCGCCGCCGTCGGAGTTGGCGATGAAGACCTTGAAGAGGCCCTCATCGCGGTCGGAGGCGAAGATCATGCGCTCGCCGTCGGGAGACCAGTCCGGGTAGAGATCCCAGCTGCCGTTATCGGTGATCTGCGTTTCCGATCGGCCATCCAGATGGTGCAGCCAGATCTCGCTGTTGCCGGTACGCGTCGAGTGGTAGGCGACCGACTCGCCGTCCGGAGAGAAGCGTGCTCCGAAGTTGTCCTGGGTGTGGGAGGTGAGCTGCCGCCTCTGTTTGGTGTTCACGTTCACCGAGAAAAGGAACGTGTCGTGCCAGAAGGGCACGTAGGCAACTCGATTGTCCGCGGACACGGAGAGGGAATACACCCGGTTGGTTTCGAAGGTCAGCTGCTTCGGAAGACCACCGCCTACATCGATCTCGAAGACATCGGCCCCGCTGCTTCCCCGGCGATCCGAGAGGAACAGGACGTGGCGATTGTCGGGCCTCCACGCCGGTGAGACGTTGTCGAACTCGTCCGCCAGCAAGACCCGCGGCTCCCCACCGGCTGCCGGCATCAGCAGCAGGGCACCCTTGCCGTTACTGCGTCGCTGGAAGGCGATTTGCTCGCCGTCGAACGAGTACGACGGGCCGAGGTCCACACTGCCCGGGGGAGGAAAGGTCAGCTGCTCGGTGTCGCCGGTAACACGATTGACCCGGTAGATCGCGGTACGCCCTGATGCGTCAACCCGGGAAATCAGCAGAGTCTTGCTGTCCGCCGACCAGGGGCGATCGCCCATCACCGACCCGATCTTGTCCAGGTCCAGGGTACGGATATTCGTCGAGACCAGTTTTCTCGGAGAACCTCCGTGAGGCGGAATAAGAAAGACGGGGGTTCCCGGCTCGGAGCTCGAGACGTAGGCGAGGACCTTCCCGTCCGGCGACCAGCGAGGAGCTGTCTCGGAACCCGGGCCTCCCGCCCGCACCACCGCCTCACCTCCGGCGACCGGCTGCACCATAACGTCAACACTCCCCGCCCTGGTCTGACCGAACGCCATGAACTCAGACTCGGGCGACCAGTTGATGTCCATCTCCTGGCCGATCGTGCCGGTGATGGGACGCGGCACGTAGACGGGCGGGGGGCTCCCCGCATCCTTGCGCGAGGTGATCGCGACCACGGCAACGATCGCCAGGGCAGCAACGGCCCCAAGGACGACGAGGCCTCGGAAAGAACGCATCGGACGCACGGCTGAAGCCCTTGGCTCGGCCACGAGTTCGCCTGAGTCGATCTCGGTCTTCAGCTCCTCCAGCTCGTTGCGCAGTTCGAGCGCGGTCTGGTAACGGCGGTCGGGCGCCTTGGCCAGGCAGCGTTTGATGATGCGGCCCATGTGCCGGGGCAGCGCCGGATTGGCCTCGGTGACCTGGGCCGGCTCGTCCTTGAGGATCGCACCGATCGTCGACATGCTGGTGTCGCCGCGGAAGGGCCGCTCGCCCGTTGCCATCTCGTAGAGGATCGTGCCCAACGAGAAGACGTCCGATCGCGGGTCGACGGCCTTCCCTTCCGCTTGCTCGGGCGACATGTAGGCCACGGTACCGAGGATCTTGCCCTCCCCCGTGTCGGCGGTAGCCGTCGCCGCTTCCGTCCCTTCCTCGGAGCCAAACGGGACATGCAGCTTTGCCAGCCCGAAATCGAGCACCCGCAGCCGGCCGTCGTTGTCGATCATGATGTTGTCCGGCTTGAGGTCACGGTGGGTGATCCCCTCGCGGTGCGCTCGGCTGACGGCATCTGCGAGAGGAATGCCAATCTCCAACAGCCGACTCGGGGTGAACCCCTTCCGGGGAGTCAACTCCCCCAGGGTTTCCCCTTCGATCAGCTCCATCGTGATGAAATGAACACCGTCCGCCTCTTCGACGGAATGCAGGGTCACGATGTTGGGGTGGTTCAATGCGGCGACGGCCTGGGCTTCGCGTTGGAAACGCGCCCTCCGGTCCGAATCGGCTGCCATCTCCTCCGGCAGCACCTTGAGCGCGACGCGGCGGTGCAGCCTGGTGTCTTCGGCGACGTAGACCTCACCCATTCCGCCTTTCCCGAGCAGACTGATGATTTCGTAGTGAGCAAGTACTCGACCGACCAAGATTGTCCCCCAGCTTTCTTCATCCAAAATTGTACCTGAGTCTGGGGATCATCTCAATCGAGCACAACCCCTCTCCCTTGACAGCCGGCAGCATCTGGAACGGGGGCAAGAACAGAATCCAGCGACTGGGACAGTGAACAGCGACGGATTCAGCGTCAGGGACCGTGCCAGTGAACAGCGTCCGGGCTGAGAGCTGACAGCTCCTAATACCGCAACAGCGCCCCAATCGAACCGACGGCCCCAAGGTCTTCGGCCGCGGCGCCGGAGACGACCTCCACCCGACCGCTGGTTTCCAAAACCACTTGGGCCAATCGATCGACAAGCTGAGACACCGGCTGCAGGCCTGCCTGACACCTCGGACAGAAGCCGCTGGTCTTGGTGGTCAACACGCCGCACTCCCGGCACTCGCCGCCCTCGGCATCCAGGCTCTGCTCATAGACCAGAGTCCAGACCCGCAACTCACTGACGACATCGCAGACCTCCGCGAGTCCCGCAACGGCTCGACCGCCCTCGTGCATTTCCGACAGCAGGCCCTCGACCACACGGCGTTCCTGATCGCGCTCCATCCGCCGCTGGACTTCGATCGTTCCATCCAGAACCTCTCGCTCGGCGGCTGTCACGGACAGGCTTTGTGTCTCGACCAGCTTCCCATGCAGGCGCCGGGGCAACAAGCGTTCAATCTGTACCGTCGTTCTCGGGGGCCCAGCGATGATCAAACGATCAAAAGGTGACTCCAGCGCGAGATCACGCAGGGCGTCGATGACGTTCTTGGCGTGGACCGCCACCTCGTGGTCATGGTGTCGTTCCTGCCGCTTCTCGGCTCGCCACTGATCAACACCGACGCCGCGAGCACGGGTGCCTGTGTCCGCCAAAAGATGGCAATGCTCGGTGATCTCACCGAGATAGACCGTGAACAATCTTGCTCGTTTGGCATCCGCCAGAACAACGGCATAGCGCTCGTTTTCGTCCATTGCCTCGACCACCGGCCTCAAGAAAGCTCCCCGCCTCCAAAACGCCGACGCCGGAAAGTGGACCCCTGCCTGATGAACCTCCTCCAACCCGGTCTCCGGATGTACAACGACCATCGCCGCAAGACCCTGAGGTTCGACGTTCGATATCAACCGAACGGCCCTCTCCGCCGCATCATCCAGTTGTTGATCGCTCCCGCTTTCCGAGCGCAGGTTCTTCAACATGGCTTCCGCCTGCACCAGAAAACCACCGTGCCTGTTGGCCCGCGATCCCTGATCCAAGTCCACGTAGAGGGTCAAAGTGTTGCTTTCTTGTTGGGTAAGACAATGCAACCGACTGAGCACGCCGCGACCGAGCATGGACACCTCCTGTTTTGTTGTTTCTCTTCCCATGATACACCCCCTTGCAATGAGCAGAAACCGTTTCGGCCTTCGGAAGAGGCATGCTGACTGAGAGGATACCCTTGGCCAATCCGGTCCCCACTCATTGCATAGATGCGCTGCGCGCATTCCGAGCGCTATAATCACCCTCTGGAGGCTCGATGAAAGAACTGGATGTCCGTCACCTTGCTTGCCCGGGTCCCGTGTTGGCTCTCAGAGACCTTCTTGCCGAGGGCGAGACCCTGATCCGTCTCCGCGTCGCCGACAACCTGGCTCGTTCCAATGTCACCCGTTTCGCCCAAACCCGGGGAGCTGATGTCGATTCGACGCCAGACGAGGGCGGTGGTTTTTCCCTCGAGATAGCTGCCGCCTCCGACTCTTCCACCGCCCGTTCCGGTGAGGAGGCGCTTCTCGTCTGCGATATCCCGCCGGTTGCGGGTCCCACGGTCATTCAGGTGACATCTTCGGTGATGGGGCACGGCGACGACGACCTCGGCGCACTCCTTCTCAGGTCATTCCTCAAGACCCAGATGCAATTGCACACCAGGCCCTCGGCAATCATCTTCTACAACGACGGGGTCAAGCTGTGTTGTCGCGGGTCCCTGCTGATCGACGATCTTCGAGCCATGGAGTCCGACAACATCGAGATCCTCGCCTGCGGCACCTGCCTAAATTTCTTCGAAATGGGCGATCAACTGGAGGTCGGGCGTGTGACCGACATGCTGGAGATCGCCTCGACCCTGACCGAGGCCGGTCGCCTGATCCGCCC
>JBDLIO010000003.1:0-16665 GCA_039714865.1 Acidobacteriota bacterium
ATGATCCGAGAACCCCCGTCGACCAGGGCCTGGATGGCGTCCTGCAATTCGTACTCGCCCCGCGCGGACGGCCCTTGTCCGCCAAGCAATGCCAGTGTCCGGTATGGCAGAAAATACAACGGCAGGCTGACGGTGTTGGAGGGCGCATCCTCGGGGCGTGGCTTTTCGACAATGCTGCGAATGGCGCAGTCTTCATCCATCTCGACCGGCGCGGCAGTCGACACCTTCTCCAGCGGTACGTCCATCAGGCTCAAGGCGCCGTCGGCGCCCGACCCGGCATCGAGCAGGGCCGCGATGTGCTCGACCGGTTTGAGACTGTCGCAGGCCGAAACGACGAAGGGACCGTCGATCAGCGGCACGGCCAAGCCGAGGGCATGGGCCATGCCGAGGCGTTCTTCCTGCACGACGAATTGCACCTCGAGATCGAGGGAGGTCTCCGTGGTGAAGTGACGGCGAATCTCCTCATCGTCCGGACCGATAACCATGACGAGGTCGCGGAGGCCATTGAGCGCCAGGGTCTCGACGACCCGGTCGACCAACGGCCTGCCCAGGACCGGCACCATCGCCTTGGAACGGTCGTCGGTGACGGGGCTGAGGCGCGTGCCACGGCCGGCGGCCAGAATCACCGCTTTCACGAGAATTCTCCGGCCGCAACGACCTCGGCCCGACCGGCCGGTCGGCATACGGCATATTGTGCCTTACGCGCCGCCTCCGGAAAGGCGGCTGTGTAGGTTCTGGACACCCTCTCGATAATGTCATCGGTTGCCCCGGCCGCAACCAGCGCCAGACAACTGCCGCCGAAACCCGCGCCCGAGAATCGCGCACCGAAGACACCGGGCGCCTCACGCAAGGACTCAAAGAGCGCCACCATCGGCGGCGTGCCACATTCGTAGTTGACGATCGAGCTTTCACCGGAGGCGGTCATCAAGGCGCCGAAGGCGTGAAGGTCACCCCGGCGCCACGCCGCGATTCCGTCGTGAACTCGGACAACCTCGGTGAAATAGTGCGCCGCCCGCCGCCGGAGATTCTCCGGCAAACGCGGCCCCTGCTCTGCATACATTCCCGGAGCCACTTGACACAGCAGCGGATCAGGCCCGGGGTCGACACCGGCGCCGCTCAAAAGAACCAGCGCGGCCTCACGGCACTCCCCGACCCGGTCGTTGTAGTCCGTACCGGTCAACTGACGCGCCATGCCGGAAAATGCGATCACAATGCGAAAGTCCGGAAGTGGCGCCTCCGGGGCGATCTGGTCCACCGTAGAATCCCCGCAGTCAATGTGGGTCAGCTTCCCGGTCTCGGCGAATAGAATCACCGACTGGTCCAGCAGGCCGCTGGCAACCCCGATGTGGCGGTTCTCGGCCCGCTGGATCAGGTGGGCGATCTCGGAACGTTTCAGTTCAATCCGGTTGACCTCGGCCAAAGCCAGACAGTAGGCGACCATGACCGCCGCCGAGGAACTGACACCCATGCCGACCAGGTCCCCCTGCATGACGCCGTCGAGTCCGCGACTGAGATCACCGCGCTCGGACAGCTCCGCTACAACGGCCCGGAGGTAATCACCCCAGTCGCCTCGTCGCTGACCACCTCTGCGAAGATCTACCTCGATCACACCGGGGAAACCGACACTTTCGAGGGTAATGACAGGCTCGTCCCGGGGCCGGGCGAGCAATCGCACCGCACGGTCCAAAGCCAGGCCCGTTACCTCACCACCCTGGTGGTCGACATGAGCGCCCAGCGGACAGGCTCTCAGGGGCGCCGTGACACCGAAGAGTTCCCCCACCGGGCCGACCCGCTCCCGCAGGCGCTTTTCAAGAAGATCACCCTTCACGAGCGCGCCTCGCGAAGAGCCTGACTACGGGCCCTGAAGGACCCGCCTACAGATTCCAGGTCATTGAGATTCGAAGAGTTGACCGCAGGCGCATCCTTCAGACTGCGGGCCCTGAAGGACCCGCCTACGGATTCCCGGCCATTACAATTCAAAGAAGTCAGGGTAGGCGCATCCTTCAGGGTGCGCGGCTGTGCCGTACCGTTCGCAGGTTCTCGGACGAGATCCATCAGCGTCCACCAGCGAGGATTTCGCCCTCGGTCACATCACCAAAAATCCTGTTGGACAGTTCAATCGTTTCGTCGTCCAGCGCCGCCAGGTAGTCCGGGTCGCCTGCGAAGTGCCGCCATCGCCCGGTGACATCCATGTCCCTGGCACGCTGCTGGAAATCCTGCCCGGTGAAAGAAGATCCGCCGCCGTCACCCGTGACCTCGTCGAGACTCTCCTCATGGGATGTCCACCCGAAACGTCCCGCGATTTCCTGACGGTAGTCTCTGTCGGCAAACCACCGGTTGTAGCTGATCATGACGGTATCCGGCCCCAAGAACGACGTCTCACCGAGGAACTCCCTGGCGTAGACCTTCCAGTGGGGCGCGTAGAAACGATGGAGCCGGGCCTTCATCCGGCGTTTACCCTTCTTGACGCTGGCAAAGGTATTGAACGCATCCCTCAGGATGAGCACATTGAATCGCTGCCGGCTTTCGCCGATGATCGAAGCCGCACCGCCGGTCAGCAGCGATTCGTCCGCCACCCGGTCCAGGGGAAAATTCTCGAGATTGCAGAGAAGGACCTCTTTGGGCATCGCCGCCATCTCGCGCCAACCGATTTCGGGGTCGATGTCGGCGCCGAAGACCCTGGTTTTGCCGTCGCGGCGCGACGGGTCGGTGATCGCCCTGAAGATCTTTTCCTTGCGCCACCGCACCTTGAAAGGCTTGGAAAAGACGTTGTTGAGGTGAAAGACCGGTCGGCCGGCGGACTTGGCCAACCAGGTCAGGACCGCGTGGCCGCCACCACGCTTGAGGTGAAAAACCCAGATCTCGGTGTCGTTGCGGCAGTCCATCGGTCCACCGAGGATACCGGTCCCGCACGGTTCGTGCCACGAAGCAAACGGTACGGTTCGTCGTGCACACTCGAGCCCGTTCCCGTGCCCGTGCCTGTGCCCGAGTTTCCTGTCCCCTGCTCCCCGATCCCTGATTCCTGGATCCTCATCTCAACTTACGAAACAACCCACGGCCCAATCAGGTACGATGAGGGCTTCAACGGAGGATCTATGAAACGCAGCCTTGTACTCCTGATATTGACGTCCGCCATCGTCGGCCTGCCCTGCATGGCGCAGGTTCCCGCAGCCGAGCCACCGCCCGAGGACGGGCCTGAGTTGGTTTTGGTGCTGTCTGGGGGCGGCGCCAGGGGCGCGGCTCATATCGGCGTTCTCAGGGTGCTCGAAGAAATGCACATCGCCCCGGACATGGTCGTCGGCACCAGCATGGGCTCGATCGTCGGCGGACTCTACGCCGCCGGATGGTCCCCGGATGAAATCGAAGAACTGCTGGTCTCGATTGACTGGAATCAGGTGTTCACGGCCCGAGTACCCCGAAGCTCTCTGAGCTTTCGGCGCAAGCAGGATGACCGACCCTTCCTGATCAAGGCAAAGCTGCACTTCGATGAAGATGGTCTGGCCCTCCCTCCCGGTTTGGTCAGCAGCCAGAGTCTCGAGGTCCTGTTGCAGACGCTTGAAGCCCAGACGTTACCCGGCCAGGATTTTGACGCATTCCCCATTCCCTTCCGAGCCGTTGCCACCGACTTGGAAAACGGTGAACCCGTCGTGATCGACTCCGGAGGTCTGGCCCGTGCGATGCGGACCTCCATGTCGATTCCAGGCCTCTTCGCTCCGGTGATCAGAGAAGGCAAAACCCTGGTTGACGGCGGCGCAGTGGCCAACCTCCCCGTCGGCATCGCCAAGTCACTGGGCGCCAAGACGATTATCGCCGTCGACATTTCAAGTCCTCTCCAATCTCCCAATATGAAATTCAAGAATTTCTTTGATGTCTACAAGCGCCTCAATGCCCTCCTGACGGTCGGCAACCGAGTGGAAGACGTCGGTCGATTGCGCTCTGGAGACATCCTGATCCGGCCGGACCTCAAGGACATTTCCTTCCTCGCCTTTGATCGCGCCACGGAGACCGTGGCCCTCGGCGAAGAGGCCGCCCATGCCGCCCAGGAACAGCTCCAGCACCTGGCGGCCCCGCCAGATCGATGGGAGGCCTTCATCCAGCAACACCGAAGCCGACCAACCGACACGATCCGTGTCGATCGGGTTCGGATGGAGGAAGCCGGCTGCATCAAACCCAGTGTCGCCCTCCATGCACTGGGAATCGAACCCCCGACGGAGATCAATCCTGATGATCTCAGGATCGCGATCTTGCGGCTCTATCATCTGGGCCATTCCGGACTCATCAGCTTTCGAATTGACGAGATCGACGGCCTCAACGAGTTGGTGATCGATGCCCCATCGCCGGATTATGGCCGTCACACCCTGCAACTGGGTCTCGGCATCTTCGACGACTTCGAGGGCGCCGGCGAATACACGGGGACAGTCCGATACCAGGTTCTTCCGGCCAATCGACTGGAAGGCGAGTGGCTCAACATCTTCCAGTTGGGTTCGACGTCGGTCTTTTTTAGTGAGTTTTACCAGCCGATGGGTGCTTCTCTGCGCTGGTTCGTGGTCCCATCGGTAGAAATTCGGCGTGAACGGCTTGATCTGTGGCTCGACGACGAGCCGTTCGCGACATACAAGTTTGGTCGCGAGGAGGCCCGACTCGGCGGTGGCCGAATCTTGGGAAACCATGGTGAGATCAGGCTTTCGGCCTTTTTTTCGGACAACAGCCTCAGAAGGGACGTGGGCATTCCAGCCTTGCCCAACGCCCAGGAGTATCGCGGGGGGTTCGAATTTACCTATTCTCACGACACCGAAGATTCCGTGGCATTCCCCACAACGGGAACCAAAATGAGATTCGGGCTGGTCGAGACAATGGATGCGATGGGCTCCGACAGCGAAAATCGCCAGTTCCAGATGGTCGCCTCGACGGCCCTTTCTGTCGGCCCCTACACCTTCCGCCCTCACCTGGAGTATGGCGAGAATCAGCATCCGACCGAGATCTTCGCGGATCTGTTCTTCCTCGGTGGTCCTGGACGGCTGTCTGGATTGGGGAATAACGAGCTCTACGGAGACACATTAGCCTTCGCCCGTATCCAGGCTTACCGTCGTATCAAAGGGATCGATATGGCCGGCATTCGCATTCGGATGTACGCCGGCCTGTCGCTCGAGGCCGGCAACGTTTTCGAACTCAATCAGTCAGTCGATATCGACGAGTTTCTCTATGGCGGAACGGTGTACCTCGGCGCCGAGACACCCATCGGCCCCCTCTACCTCGGCTATGGCTATTCCCAAGGCGGCCGAGACCGGTGGTATCTGGCTATCGGGGATCATTTTTAGAAGCTATCAGCTATCAGCGAGAAGGGTGGGCCGAGGCCCACCCTTCAGATTTACTCTCCAGGATGCTGAGCAAAATACCCAAAGGCCAAGCTCAGTCGCATCCCGCATCTTGGTTTAACCAGGTTTCGGCTGGCAGTTCCTATTCCAGCCCCCTCCGGGCAACCAGGGCGTCGATCGTCGGTGCGGCGCCACGGAAGCGCTCATAGAGCACCATCGGGTTTTCGCTGTCACCGGCGGAGAGAATGTTCTTCCGGTAGCTCTCGGCCAGTTCACGATCGAAGACGCCGGCCTCCTTGAAAGCGACGAATCCGTCGGCATCCAACACCTCGGCCCAGACATAGCTGTAGTAGCCCGCCGAATAACCGCCGGAGAAGATGTGACCGAAGTACGGCGTGCGGTATCGCGATACGATTTCCTCAATGATGCCGATGCGATCCATCGACGCCTTTTCGAAGGCCATCGCATCCTGGTTGGCCGCCTCGCCGAGGGTATGCCAATCCATGTCGAGGATGCTGGCCGCAAGATACTCGGTCGTCGCGAAGCCCTGGTTGAACTGCTTGGCCTTCTGCAGCTTCTCGATCAATGCGGCCGGAATCGGCTCGCCGGTTTCGAAGTGGCGGGCGTAGGTCGGCAGGACCGCGGGATCAAGGGCCCAGTTCTCCATCATCTGGGAGGGAAGCTCAACAAAGTCTCTTGCGACATTGGTCCCCGAGAGGCTCGAATAGGTCACATCCGACAACAGACCGTGCAGCGCATGGCCGAACTCGTGGAACAGGGTCGCCGCCTCGTCGAGGCTCAAGAGCGCAGGCTGTCCTTCGCTGGGCTTGGAAAAGTTGCAGGTATTGGTGACGATCGGACGGATATTCTCGCCGTCGACCTTCCACTGCCGACGAACGTCCTCCATCCATGCCCCGCCCCTCTTGCTCTCCCGGGCGAAGTAGTCGACATAAAAAACGCCCACGTGGCTGCCGTCGGTATTCTGGACCTCGAAGGCCACCTGGTCGGGGTGGTATCCGGGAAGATCATCGCGCTGGATGAACTGCAGGCCCCAGAGCCTGCCTGCAACGTCGAAGGCCGCCTGCCGGACTTTTGAGAGTTCGAGGTAGGGCTTGACCGCACTCTCGTCGAAATCGTACTTTGCTGCCCGCAGTTTCTCGGAGTAGAACCACCAATCCCACATCTCCACCGTGAGGTCGTCGCCCAGGCTGTCAGCCAGAGCTTGCAGTTCGGCCAACTCGGTCTTCGCCTTGGCCAGGGCCGGCGTCCACAGGGTGTCCAGCAAATCGTTGACCTTCTCCGGAGTCTCCGCCATGTTGTCGTCGACGACGTAGGCCGCATGGGTCTCGAAACCCAGCAGATTGGCCCTCTCGACCCGAAGAGCGGCGATGCGGGAGGCCAGAGCCCGATTGTCGGTCTCCCCGCCGTTTGCACAGAGATTGGTATAGGCCCGGTAGAGCTTCTCACGCAGGTCACGGCGTTCGGACAGCTGCAGGAACGGCGTCCAACTGGTGCGCTGCAGGTTGAAGGCCCAGGCGCCTTCGTGGTCTTGTGCCGTCGCCACGGCGGCCGCCGAATCACGGACTGACTGCGGCAGACCGGCGAGGTCGGCCTCGTCGTCGATCAGGAGGGCGACGGAGTTCATCTCCTTGAGCAGGTTTTCTCCGAATTGTGTCGACATCGTCGTCAATTCGGCGTTGAGTTCCTTCATTCTCTCTTTTGCATCAGCCTCGAGATTGGCCCCGCCCCGGACGAAGCGACGGTAGTGCTTGTCCAGCAGCCGCGCCGATTCGGTCGGCAGGCCCATCGATTCACGGGCGTCGTACACCGCCTTGACGCGGGCAAAAAGTCCCTCGTTCATCAAGATGTCGTCACGGTGGCCCGCCAGCTTGGGATTGATCTCCTTGGCCAGCGCCTGGATGCCTTCGGTGGTATTGGCCGCATTGATGTTGAGGAAGATCAGCCGCACGTTGTCGAGGGAGCGCCCCGCGAGATCCAAGGCCTCGAGAGTGTTTTCAAAGGTCGGTTCTTCGGCCTGGTTGACGATCGCCTGAACCTCGGCATTGTGGGCCTGCATCGCCGCCTCGAAGGCCGGTGCGAAGTGGGCCTCTTCGATCTGGTCGAACGGTGGCGCGCCGAAAGGCAGCGTGCTTTCCGCCAGAAGCGGGTTGTCGCATGAGTCGGAGACACAGGGTTCGTCACAACACGTGCAACCGGTGGCAAGAACAAGAAGGGAACAGGCAAACAGGGCGAGGACTGGATGATTCATGGGGGCTCCTTGGGCTGATTGGCTCCGACGAGATTCACGCAGAGCAGCGGGCATTATAGTGCAATTCGTCGGACGAATTGCATGGGCTACATATCAGGACTCGGGAGACGACCGCCCCTCCGGGAAATGACCTCGGCGGCCTCCACCGTTGGCCGAGATTCTGTCGCTGAGGTGACCGCCGCAGGAGTGCCACTCTTCCCGAGGTCCGCATCGACTGCCGTATCGGGTAGTTCGCGTGAGGACCACGGGAAAAGAGCGGCACCTCCCGTCCGAGGGTATGGGGCGCTCTCTGGATTAAGCGTCGGGATGAGCAAGGGACAGTGTTCTTTAACCTGGGGACAATCTGAAAACAGTGACACCCCCGTCGAAGGGTGGGGGCGCTGGTGTTTGCAGACGCCGGTATGGCCGCGGTCACGGCTTCGGATGCAATAACCTCCACATCATCTCCGAAGCCCCACCTTCTTGATTGTCCTCGCGCTCCAGGCGGCCGGGACGAGGGGGGCGCCGAGCTCGGCCACGGCCACCGTCACGGTCTCGGCCACGGTCACGGATCCGGCCACGGCCACCGGTTTCCAACCCCGGCCTTCGGGAGCAAATTATAGGGGACAGTGCTGAACTCCTACTGAACTCCTCCTGTATCCGCAGCTCGCCATTGGTGCGCGATCTTTCTTGATAGATTTGCCTCGCCTTGATTTGACGAGGCGTTAAGGTTGTTATACATTGTAATACAGCCTAGATGGAGGCACTTATGTTGGCTATTCGGTTGGAGAAAACGCTGGAGCAGGAACTTGACATGGTGGCCAAATCGCGGGGAAGCAATCGTAGTGCTGTCGTACGCGAAGCAATTATTCGCTTTTTGGAAGATAACGAGGATCTGGAATTGGCAAGGCAGGCACTTGCTGACATGGGTGGACAAAAATCACTCAAAGATGTTAGGAGAGATCTTGGCTTGGGTGGTTGAAATCAGCGATATTGCCGAGCGGCAATTAGGGAAGTTAGATCGGCCCATCCAGGAACGGCTCATTGACTGGCTCGACGATCGAATCACTGGATGCAAAAATCCCAGACATTTCGGTGAGCCGCTTCGTGGAGAAATGGCTGGGTTATGGCGTTATCGCGTGGGGGATTACCGGATTATCTGCGAGATCCAGGAGCAACAACTGGTTGTTCTGGCCTTGGCGATCGGGCATCGCAGGAAGGTGTATCTGCGGCGCAGTTGATTCTCCCTAAATATAGAAAAAGTGCCCGGGAAAAGGTGCCCGGGACATGGAGCTAGTGTTCTTCAGCCCCGGCCTTCGGGTCCGCTTCGCTTCCCCGCTCGATCGGCAGGGACGGGCTACTCCGATGACGTAACGGGGAGGATCATTCGGCCCGTCTCTCCTGACCTCGACGGACTACGGCCTCGGCCGAGACCCGATTGCTGAAGCGCTCGCCGCAGGGGTATCACTGTTCAGATTGTCCGTAGCGTCTGCCTTCTCGGGTCGTCTTCCCGGGGACAATCTGAAAACAGTGACACCCCCGTCGAAGGGTGGGGGCGCTCCCTCCTCAGCTTTGCAGCGTCCCAGCGGTCTTGAGAGCCTCTTCGAGCTGACCCACCAGCCGATCCATCGTCGCAACCATGGCTTCGACCGGCTCCGGGGTGCTGAAATCCACTCCGGCCTTTTGCAGTTGCGTGATGGGGTGGTCGTTGCCGCCGGACCTGAGTAGTTCGAGGTAATTTTCGACGGTCTCGGCGCGCTCGTCCGACGGACCTGTTGTCATCTTGGTATGAAAGAGGGTCGCCGCAGCCTTTGAGGTCGCGTACTGGTAGACGTAGTAGGGCGAGGCGAAGAAGTGGGGGATGCGGGCCCAGGTGTTTCGATACCACTCTTGATCATCCAGCGTGTCGCCGAAGTAGGCGGCAAGGACCTCGAGGTATGTCTTTTGCAGGAAGTCAGCCGTGATGGGTTGGCCGTCTTCGACGGCCCGGTGGGCCCGAAGTTCGAAGTCGGCGAACATCGTCTGGCGATAGAAGCCGGCCGCGATGTCATCGATGGCGTGCTGCAGCATGACGACCCGGCGCATCGGGTCCTCTTCTCGTTCCAGGAGCAGGTCGAGGAACAAATTCTCGTTGGTCATGCTGGCGACTTCGGCTACGAAGATCGTGTACTCGGCCGTGGCGAAGGGCTGGCTCTGGTGTGACAGGACCGTGTGCATCGTATGTCCCATTTCGTGGGCCACGGTGAAGGCGTCATTGAGGGTGTCGGCGTAGTTGAGCAGCATGTAGGGGTGCACGCCGTAGACGCCGGCTGAGAACGCCCCCGATCGTTTGCCTTCGTTTTCGTAGACGTCGATCCAACGATTGTCGAAAGCCTGACGGACGGTGCTTTGGTAGTCGTTCCCGAAGATGCCGACCGAAGCCTCGATCAGGGGAGCGACGTCGTCATAGTGGAGGGGCCAGTCCACCTCGACCAGCGGGAGGTAGGCGTCGAAGTAGCGGTAGGACTCGAGTCCGAGCACCTGCTTTCTTAGTGCGTGGTAGCGCTTCAGTGGTTCGGCGCCCTCGCGGGCGGTCGTCACCAGGGTGTCAACGACCGACTCCGGGATGTTGTTGTCGTCCAATTCGGCCGCGATGCAGGAGGGGTATTTCCGGGCCTGGGTGACGAACCAGTCCTTCTGCAAAATCCCGTCGTATATCGCGGCCCAGGTGTTCGGGGTCTTGTCGTAAACGGAAAAGTGGGCTTTGAACAGGTGTTCACGGTCTTGTTGATCCCTGAGGGCATGAAGACCGTGCTGATAGCCGGCATGACTGGCTACAACCGATTGGCCGTCGGTGAGTTCAACGGTCGGGAAACTGACGTCGGCGTCGGCCAGCATCGAGTAGGCCTCGGACGGCGTATTGTTGAAGGGGCCGGCCAAGGCCAGGATCCGTTCCCCCTGCTCGTCCAGTACGTGTTCTTGCTGGCGGTAGGTCTCAAGGATGCCGAAACGGTAGGGCTCGAGGTCCGGCGTCGTTTTGAGCCACTCCCGCATCGTCTCTTCGGGAATGCGCAGCAGTTCCGGGGCGTACCAGGCGGTTGCCTGCCTGAATCGGGCGAAGAGGATCTGCACACGGCCCAGACGTGCCTTGATGTCGTTGTCCCGCGTGTCCTGGGCCTGCATCAAGCCCGGGTAACGGTAGACGCGGTACGCCAATTGGCCCAAGTCGTCGGATAGCCGTGAGGCCTCGAGGACCCGGTCGGGACCGTCGGCCAGAGTGCCCTCGAAGGCACGATAGCGGTCCATCAGCTCTTCGGCGCGTCCGAGGTCGTTTTCCCACCCATCCCAGTCGGGATAGAGGTGGGAGAGGTCCCATTTGAAATGATCCGGAATGGCCGTGCGGTCGCGGGTTGTGGGACGGGCGCCAGGGTGTTCGGTGTGTGCGTGCATCGTTCTTCGGCCTCCATACGCCTTGATTGGGGCGGAGGACAGGGTACAGGTTCTCCGGTGATGTTTTTCCTCCATCGGGAAAAGGTGCATGGCACAGTGAACGAGTGTTAAGGCAGGATCGTGGTTTCCATTTCCCGGTCGGCTTCGGCCTCCCCGATCCTGCTAGAGTGGGGGCGACTGAGGAAAGGAATCACGAATCATCGTCGTCAGTCGATGAGGGTTTTCATTTTTTCGATCCGGGCCGGTGACATCTACCGCCCAACAAAGGGAGCGGCGGTGGAGCAGAAAACGGGATTCAGCAGTGAGCGGTACCTTGAGCAACAGACCGAGGCGATCCTCGAGCGGGCGGCCAAATTCAACAACAAGCTCTATCTGGAGTTTGGCGGCAAGCTGATCTACGACATGCACGCTTCACGCGTGTTGCCCGGCTTCGACCCCAACGGCAAGATCCAGCTGCTGCAGAAACTCAAGGACCAAGCCGAGATCGTACTCTGCATCTTCGCCGGCGACATCGAGCGCAAGAAGGTCCGCGCGGACTTCGGAATCTCGTACGACGCGGATGCGCTCAAGCTGATCGACGACCTGCGCGAGTGGGGGTTGTTCGTTCGTGCCGTGGTGATCACTCGATACGACGAGCAGCCGGCGGCGCGGATGTTCAAGGACCGCCTTGAACGTCGCGACGTGATGGTCTACACCCACCAGGCCACACACGGTTACCCCAGCGACGTGGACCTGATCGTCAGTGAGGAGGGGTATGGCGCCAACCCGTACATCGAAACCGAGCGACCGGTGGTGGTGGTCACCGCACCGGGACCGGGTAGCGGCAAGCTGGCGACCTGCCTCTCGCAGCTCTACCACGAGCACATACGCGGTGTGGATGCGGGCTACGCCAAGTTCGAGACCTTCCCGATCTGGAACCTGCCGCTCAAGCATCCCGTCAACGTGGCCTACGAGGCGGCCACCGCCGATCTGAAGGATTTCAACCTGATCGACCCGCACCATCTCGATGCCTACGGCGAGCAAGCGATCAACTACAACCGGGATGTCGATGCCTTTCCGTTGCTGGCGCGGATCGTCGAGAAGATTACCGGCAAGGACTCTTTCTACAAGTCGCCGACCGATATGGGCGTCAATTGTGCCGGCTTCGGCATCGACGAAGACGACGTATGCCGCGATGCCGCCAAACAAGAGGTGATCCGGCGCTACTTCCGTTGCTCCTGCGAATACGCGATGGGTCTCGCCAACCGCTCCGATGCGGAGCGTGTCAAGCAGCTGATGGATCAGCTCGGCGTCAACCCCGAGGACCGCGTCGTGGTCGAGCCGGCCCGGCTGGCCGCGATCGAGTGCCGGGAACAGGGCAAGGGCAACGAGGGAATCCACTGTGGCGCCGCGATCAAACTGCCCGGTGGGTCCCTTGTTACCGGCAAGAACTCGCCGCTGATGCACTCGGCCTCGGCACTGATCCTCAACGCAGCCAAGGTGCTCGCCGGCATCCCCGACGAAATCCACCTGCTGGCGCCGAGCATCATCGAGGGCATCACCGACTTGAAGAAGGAGATCCTGATGATGCGCTCGATCAGCCTCGATCTCGAGGAGACGCTGATCGCCCTGGGCGTGAGCGCCAGCAGCAACCCCTCTGCACGCCTGGCGATGGAGAAACTCAAAATGCTGCAGGGATGCGAGGTGCACTGCACCCACATTCCGACCCCGGGCGACGAAGCGGGCCTTCGACGGCTGGGCGTCAACGTCACCAGCGATCCGGACTTCGCCACCAAGTTCCTGTTCACACGGTGACGCTGTCCCTTTGTGGCAACCCCGGCCTTCGGGTCCGCTTCGTGACCTCGCACGGAGCATTTCCCTCAAGGGCAGCGGGGTTGAAGGCCGTAAGGAGCCGCCCTTGAGGCAGGATATGTCCTCGAGGTTTAGATTAACCAGAGTGTTTGTGGAACACCGCGGACGGGATGGAGGGCAAATGAGAGGAATCGTGAGACTGTCGATTGCAGTGGTCATCATGCTGACCGTGAGTCCGGCCCAGGCAAGCTGGATCGTCGAGGTCGTTGACGACGTGGGGATGATCGGGCTTTCTTCGTCCATCGCCGTGGACTCATCCGACCATCCCCACATCACGTACAGCGACGGAAACGTCCTTCGCTTCAAGTATGCGTACTCGACGACCGAGGGATACGCGATTTTCGCCGATGGATTCGAGACCGGCGACGTCTCGGGGTGGGACAGCTCGGCGCCTTGAGGATCGGCCGGCCTGTTCCCATCCGGAACCTCCCGGCAGCTACCACCACGCCGAAGTATCGCCGGTCTCGAAGCCGTCCGTAAATATGACGCCGGCCCCGAAGCCGTACTGGCCCGTGTTCCAGTTGTCGTGGAAGAGACCGCCCCACTCGATCGAGTCTGGTTGCGCAAGGGCGGGCAGGTCCCAGATGGCGACGTTTCCCGTGTCCATGGTGAAGGCCATGTCGAGGTCGCCGTCGCCGTCGAGGTCGGCTGCGGCGGCCTTCGACTGGATCTTGGCGTCGAGATCAACCGGCCAACCCGGAAGCAGGGTTCCCTGATGATCCCAAACGTAGAACAGGTCCCCTGAGGAACCCGCGGCCACCTCCATGTCGCTGTCCCCGTCGAGGTCTGCCAGCACAACTCCTACGGGCATATAAAACTGATCCGTCGCCATCACCTGAGGCCAGCCGGGCATTACGGGCGGCGGTGTGCCCAAGCCTTGGGCGGAGAACCCGCTCGTGCCGCCGGAAAGGAAAACCAATATCGTCAACAGACAAATCAAACGGCGTTCATGCTGCATCAGTCCCCCTTCGTCGTCTTGATCGGGTTGTTGCCCAATCCCCAACAGCGATTCTTCTACCCTCCACGCCCTTCCCTCTTTCCGCCTTTCTTCGAACCCCGGCCTTCGGATTCGTGCAAGGCCGAACCGGTTCGACCATTGGGTCAAGAGGTAACCGGGATGCAGTCTGGAGAGTCTCGCCTTACCGTTCGAATTCACTTGAGTGGGGAAATTCCACCACTTCGGTGCGCTCGAGCATGATTTCCAGGGTGGGGGAGGGGCCGTTCTCGGGAACCTGGACGCCTGTGATTGTCAGGGTTTTTCTCCCCATCGCAGTTACCCGCAGATCGTAGAGACCTGGGTAGAGAAGACGGTGGAAGTCACCGGCGGCCGGATCCGTCTGCACGGTTGAACGGGCCTCGGTCGTGTCCAGGCCGATGACCTCGATTCGGGCGGCGATGGGGCGGCCTGTGTCGCCATCGACGACTATCCCGTGGATGCCGTGTTGGGCGGCGCCGATGAAACCCAGTATCGCGCGCCGGTTGGACGTCCAGATCGTCTCCAGCTGCTCGGACGGCAGCAGCTTGGTCGACGAGATCTCGACGGTCACCTCTCGTCCTCCGTGGAAGTAGGTCATGAAGTCCTGTCTCCCCCCGGCGATGGGGTACCAGTCGGCGCCGTTGGTTACGCCGGGTGTGCAGGAACCTCCGAAGCAACGAGGATCGCGGCAGTCGTCGAGGTAGCCGGGTGGGCCATCCTCCTGGGCCGCTGTCGCCCAGGCCAGCGAGAGGCCGAAGAACCACTGATCATCGGGGTGGCGGTCGCACCAGGTATCCCACGGATAGTTGATCAGTTCGGCGCCGCCGTGCAGGTTGGCAGACAGGACGAAGTGGCGGCTCTCTGCGAGGTCCATCATCGCGACAGTCTCAGGCCACCACTCCTCGCCGTGAGGATGTGGCCCGAATTGGGGGTCTGGGAAGTTCCTGTTCGGATTGACCCAGGAAATGTGGCCGTCTTCGGTCGTCAAGAAGCGGATGGCCGAACTGACCGTGTGATCTCCGCCGAAATAGGTGCCATCGGGGTTGGCAAGGGGATTGATCCAGATCTCGGTCTGATCGACGAGGTTGGTAACGAGGGTATCGGAACCGTACTGGTCCATCAGGTCGAAGGCCAATCGCAGCATCGTGACGTAGCCCGCAGTTTCGTCTCCGTGCATTGTCGAGGTCAGGAAGACCTCGGGTTCTGCCTCGTCTATATCGGGATTGTTCGAGATCTCGAGGGCCAGCAGCCGGTGGTCTTTGGTGAGATTGGCGGTCGGGCCGAGGTCGTGGAGCCGGCAGATGGCGGGGAACGACTCGGCCAACCGGTACATCATGGCCTCGTATTGGGCGTAGGTCGGGTAGCAGTCCCATGACGGCGTGCCGAGGTTTTCCCAGCCCACGGGGCACATCGTAATGCCGGCGGTCTTGGGCCGATCGACGATTGACACCCGGTAGCCCAGGCCCCGGAGCCGGTCGATCTGGGCAGGCGAACAGACGGCCGTGGCGACGCCGTCGACGAAATCGGTGACCGAGACCTCAGAGGATAGAGTTTCGAGTCTTGCGCGGTCTTCGACCACAACATGAACCTCGACCGGCATTACCGCTGCCGAGGCCGCGGTGCACAACAGCAGGATTGTCATGGTGCAAATCGAGAGCCTCGTCATCAGTGCCTCCACCGGAGGGAACGATCAACCGGGGAAAATCCTTCCAGGAACGTTGCCAGTCTCGAGCCGGTCACGCTGAACCGGCGGTCTGCAGCTGCCTTGGATGCGCCGTCCCCCAATCTCCGGGCGAAATCGGGCTCGTCGATCAGTCGGTCGAAGGCTCTGGCGATGCCCTCGGGGTCCTTTGCGATCAGCCCGGTGCGTTCGTGTTGCACCAGGTCTTCGACTCCGGCGATGGGGCTTGCGATCACCGGACGCCCGCAGGCATGGGTTTCGGAAATCACTCGGTGGCCCCAGTCGGAGCCGGGAGCCGGGAATACCACGGCATCCATGGCGCCGAGCAGCAGCGGGAGGTCATCCTCACGTTTGCCCGCCCATGTGATGCGATCGTTGATCCCGAGGTCGTGGGCGTGTCGTTCCAACGAGGGCTGAAGTTCTCCATGGCCGACCGCCAGGACCCAGCACCGGCTTCGGGTCCGGGCGGCGGCATCCAGGAGCGTTTCGAAGCCGCGCCCGAGAGCCAGTTTCCCGATCATCCCGATGACCGGGGTCTCCGGGTCCAAACCCAGCCGGTCCCTGGCTTCTCGGGGCGCAGGGCCGGGACTGAAGCGATCCTCGACAGGAACGGGGATCGACATTATCGGGCGTCCTCCGATCAGTCCTTCGGTTCGTGCCGACAGACTCTCGAACGGTGCCAGGGCCCCGACACACCGCCGAGCAAGCCATTGATGGAGAGGATCCTTGCGGAGGTGGAAGGGATTCCGGAATGCTCGAACGAGAGAAACGCGCCGGTGAACCCCTGCCATGACCGCTTCGAAGTGATCGTGGGGCAGAAAGGTCATGACGACATCAGAAGTCTCGGCCAATTGGCGGAGAGCCCGAAGGTTGGCCCGAACGTCTGCGAAACCGCGCTCCTTGTGGAGGTGTGGGAGCCCCCAGGATGAGCCGTGTAGCCGGCGTTCGAGATTCGCCCCGGCGACGAACAGCAACCTGGCCTCGTGACCTGCGGCGTGCAGGGCCCGGCACCAGTGTTCCGCCACCGCCGCAGCGCCGGTGAATTTGTTCGAAGAAACGGCCATGCCCACACGCATGAGGGGAGGATAGCCGAAAACGGGGGTCGAAGAGGTCAAAGAGGTCAAAAGGGTCGAAGAGGTCGAAGGGGGAACGCAGACGCCGGGTC
>JBDLIO010000004.1:0-16482 GCA_039714865.1 Acidobacteriota bacterium
GCACAAGGCCTTTGTTGCATTTTCCCTGTGTCTCTGCCTGTTCGCGATGTTTCGTCTCCTGGAAAGAGCATCGATTCTCCGCTACGTCTGGTTGGCGGTGTGTATCGCCTTCGCATCTGCCGCCCACCCCTACACCGCCGTGCCGACGTTGATGGGGTGGGTCGGGGTCGTGGCGGTCATCCCCGCCATGCGGCGCGGTCCGTTTTCCGAAGGCTCAACCTTGAGGCGGTTCGTGCTGTGGCATGGCTCTTTTGGAGCAGCACTGGTTGTTTTCACTGTCGTGCTGGTGGACTATGTCCGACAGGTCAATCCGTTCTCCTTGGGAACCCACAACCTCAGCCTCATTGCTTCGATTGCCTCCGGTTCACGGTTCTTTGCGATGCAGTTGGGTCGGTTTGCTTCGGATCCGCAAATGGCCCTGATTCTCTCGATCTATCTGATGATCCTGCCGGTCGTGATGGCCTCGTTGTGGATGGCATTCAGAGCGCGGTGGCCCGTCGGCTCGGAGGCGGTCCGTGCTGCGGTCGTTTGCCTTGCCATCGTCGGGCTTGCCAACCTCTCGAAATGGGCCGTCCGGCTCGACCTGGCCCATTTCCTCCAGAATGCGGCGCCGATCTGGATTCTCCTGGTTTTTGTCGTGTACCGGTTGGTGGTCCGGGACGGTCCGGGCGTACTCATTCGGCGGGTGATTGGAGCTCTGGCCTGTGCCTGGATCGCAGGTCTGGTGGTTTTCGGCGTGACGAGTTCGGACACCTTTGTCGGAGGTATCGGCACCCGGCTTTTCACAAACAACGTAGACTTGCCCCATCCTCACGGCGTGCTCCACGTCAAACCGGAAGTCAGGGATTCCCTGGAGCGCCTGAAGCGTGCCATCGGGGACTACAGTGAAGCCGATGACCCTGTCTTGATCTGCGCTTTCCCAAAAATCCTCTATTACCTCGCTGAACGGCAGAGTCCGGTGATCGTTCCGGTGATCGCATTTCCCTCCAGTTCTTTCGCGACGTCGATCAAGGAAATGGTTGGGGAAATCCGCCGAAAGAACACCGCGGTCATTCTCTTCTCCGACAGTCCGATCATCCCCCGGGAGAGCTTCAGACTGGTCAACCTCGCTCCTGAACTTTACGACTTGATCACTACAGAGTATCGGGAGGTGGAAAAGATCGACGGTATTCAGGTCAGGGTTCTCGCTGATTGATATTGTTGGTATCTGTTCCAGGGGTCTGAGAGGGTCGAGCCAGCCGTTTTCCTACCGGCGGGACATGAGGCCCCTGATCGTCCGCAGGGGTGCGGTAAGGCGCCAGGACAGCTGATTGGTCATGGTGTGCAGGGTTTCCGCCTTGGATTGAAAGGCCTCCCGGGACCGATCCAGTTCCTGTTCCAGTTGTTGGATCATGCCGTGCAGCCGTGTTTGCTCCGATTCGTACACGGTCTTTTCCTTCCATGCCCGTTCCAGGGCCTCTTCGAGTTCGGTGATGTGATCACCGGCCACGGTGATCTCGGCGGCCTTGTTTTGCATGGTCTCTTCGAGGTGGGTGATGTGCCGGCCCACCCGGGTGATTTCAGAGTCTTTCTTTAGGATTGCTTCTTCCAGAATGGGGAGGTGCCCTGCAAGGCTGTGATGGTTCGTCGCCAACTCTTCGTAGGTAGCGTGGAGGGCCTCCAGATCCTTTTTGTGGTTCCGAGCCATTTCTCGGGCCTCGTGGAGTTCTTTGGTCTGTTCGAGGTGTTTTTTCTCGATCTCCGATGTCAAATCCAGTGAGCGGGACAAGAGCTCGGCATGTTTGTTTTCGACCCGTACGACCATTTGCTGGAGTTCAGCGATCAGTGATCGGAGATGATCGGTTTCCTGGCGGCCGGTGGAGACCTCTTCACGCATCGTGGTCACGGATTGCAGGAGATGACCGGTCTCGTCACGATGGGTGGCGACCTCGGCGCGCATCGTGACGACCGATTGGTGGAAATCCTCGATCTCCTCGCGAAATACCAGCCGCTCTTCTCGTTGCCGGCTCTGATGGGCTGCCAGCGGGTGGCCGATCAGCAGACGATCGGCGGTGGAGATTTCGGCGAGGACTCGATCGAGCGCTTTGTATTGAGCCGGATCTTCGGCTGTTGCCCAGGACGAGAGCACTCGAGAGACCTCAGCGACCCACGGAAAGTCTTTGAGCGTCCGGTCGGCGTCGGTTTCAGTTTTGTGGAGGAGATCGGGTCGGAAAACCGCGGCGATCAGTGCCTCGATGTCTCGATCCGTTTCGTCGGAACTCTCGTCGAGCCATGCGGCCAGGCGAGAGACATCAGCGACCGGGTCTGACGCGATGTTTTCCAGCGCAATCCACAGGCGGTTTTTCCCTCGAGTGGCCTGTTCGGCTTCGATGACATGGCGAAGCCAGAGGACCAGCGAGGCCTCAAGGTTTATCCGGTCCCGTTTTTCGAGGGAGGCGGCCGCGGCGAGGGGTGAGCGAACGACATGAACAAAACGAAAGGACCCACACTCAGTGGCCAGAACATCGTCCCACAGAGGCAGGAGACGGCAGAGTCTGGGGTCTTTGAGCGCCCACTTTTCTTTGTTCAGGAAGTCGCTTTCGAAGATCCTCATGATGCGATCTCGAGTCCGTGAGGCTGCGGCTCCTGAAAAAACACCCGAATCAAAAGGCAGGGGGTCGCTCCAGCTGCGGCCGACGGCCCTCAAGAAGTTGTTGTGACTCTCGACGACTTCCCGGTGTTCCCAATAGCCCTCCGGATTGTCCTCGGCCGCAGGAATGAGATCACCCCCGAGGTCATGTCCCATCCCGGCGACCAGGCGTGTTATCAGGGAGGTTCCGCATCGGTGGGGGCCGAGTATGATCGTGCCCGATGATGTCTCAGTTTTTTTCATCTCAGGGTGTTTCCTTGAAGAGGTCGGGCAACTCGTGCCGGGCATTGAGGTCGAACCACTGGCGATAATCCAGAGCGTCTTCGGTTATCAGAAAGGGGTCCGGGAAGACCGCGTGCAGGTCCGAACGCCCGCGATAGGCTTTTCTGTGGAGGTCAAGGATCGGTTCGCCGTCGCTGTAGAGTCCGAGAAGCCAGGGTGGTGGGCCTGAAGGATCCAGAGCCTCGGTGCGGGCTCGATACCAATCGACCAACATCTTTGCGGTGTGGTTCCCGCCACCGAGGTTCTCGACGTGTTCCATGTGCGCTCCGGAGTCGAATCCGGTGAAATGATAAAAGCCCAGGGGTAGGCCGTCAACGACAAACCCTTCGTCGAAGGTCCCGGAGAGTTTTCGCTGTGAGATGTTCCACGGGGCCACGTTGAATCGTGGGTTCCTCAGAATGGCCACATCCTCGAAAAAGACCGGTGCGAAGTTGACCCATTTCTGGTCGGTGAAGACGCCGGACTCCCAGTTGGCCTCGCAGTTCATCTGACACCGGTCCCGCCACCACCTGAGAAACCGGAAGCCCTCGGAACAGTTTTTGACACCGATGAAACCCAGGTTGAAGACGCCGTATCTCAGGCTGTCGATCTCGTGGAAGACGGCTCTGGAATCGCTCTCGGGATGAAGCTGGTGAGGCGTCAATACCATCGAGTTGTTCTGAAGCTCCTCAAGGAGATCGTCGAGCGGTGAAAAAAGGACCATGTCGGGGTCGAGGTAGAGCACGGCGTCGCAGTCCGGCTGTTCGAGGATCTTGAGTGCTGCGGCAGGTTTGACCGCCGTCGACAGTTCGACGATCGAGTGCTGGAAGAGCCACCGCCGGTCCCGGCCTATGTCCAACTCGGTCGCAAAGATCAAGGTATCGAAAGGCTCGTCCTCAAGGGTCGTTCGAAGGTCATCGTGAACATCATCTGCGACCAACCAATGCAGACGTGCCTCGGGACAGTGTTTCCGGACCGACTCGAAGAGAGCCCGGACCTTGCCGAGATAGTTGGGGGCCGAAGATGTGAAGATATCGATCAAGAGTGGCTCCCGGCGGTGTTATGGGGTTGGTGGTCATCCGAGGTCACGGAGTCCACGGCCGGTCCGGGCAAGGGGAACAGGCCGGTTTGAGCCCTCAATACGGAGTAATCCTCCAGCATGGCGGCGACCGACCGGACCGGCGTGCCTTTTAGCCGGCGAGACATGTCCCGGAGCAGGTGGCGGTTGCAGTCGATTTTGAGGAGGAAATCAACAATATCTTCGCCGTCGGGGCCGATCAGGAACCCGTCCTCGCCATCATGAATTCGATCGAGGAAGCTCCCTACTGAACGGGCACAGGGTGGAATCGAGTGTGCCCAGACCTCGGACAGGGTGTAACAAAAGGTCTCGGGGAATGTGGAGGTGAACAGGGCGAGGTCGAAGGCACCCTCTTGAATCAGGGTGCTCAGCTCGGAGTGTTCGTAGCGTTCGATATACCGGACCCCGTACCGTGACATGAAGGATGTGCCTTCGGGACCGCCTCCCAAGAATGTGAAATCGGCGACCAGGCGTGTCCTGTCAAAAACCTCTTCGAGGAGCTTCATGCCTTTGACGATGTGTTGGGTGCCGAGGATTGCGACGCGCAGTTTGCGCCCTTCTTCGGCGCCCCCGAAGGAGTTCTTCTTGGTCAGGTTGATCCCGTGGGGAATGACCGTCAACGGGAGGCGACCCAAACGCGGGTCGAGTTTCTCGAGATTGGCCACTACGTTGTCGGAAGGGCAGACATGATCTACCTCGGGCCGGCTCAATGCCTCAACGTAGGCTTCGCGAAGGTTGAGCCAATAGCCGGTTGAACACTTGTTGTTGGCGAAATCCACCGGGTTGTTCTTCAGGCAGTCGGTGAACTCATCGAGGTCGCATCCCGCGCAGGGGCGTCCGAAATAGGTATAGATGTTCGGGCAATACGGATAGTAGTCGTGGTGAATCTTCGTCATGGGCAGGCCAAGATCGAAGACGTCCAGTGAGTGGCCTACCAGGCATGACAGAACGATGTGGTCTACGTCGTAGTGTGCCCTGATTGTCTCCAGGATCGTCCGGTACTCCTGGTGTTGGATTCGGGTCTCGCTGATTGGATATTTCAGGACCCAGCGCTGCAGTTCTCGACGGGACGCACCCTCTACCAGGCGATACCCGATGCCGTAGCACTCTCGGGTGCCGAGGCTTTCGAGGACCAGATTGTCACGCTCCCGGTCGAACGAGCAGAAGTCGTGAACCCACCGATGGATACCTCCGCCCCACGAGTGGGAGATGTGGAGGTTTTTCGCACCTCCCTTTTGCGGCCGCTCCGGGCCTCCGGATCTCTGAATATCAGGGGAGAGAGATCCCATGCCGAAAGTGTATCAAGTTCCAGACCTGAAAGATCGTTACAACTGACCGCAGGAGCCCGTTTGGGCAGAGAAAGGCAAAAGGCGTATGATCGAGAAGAGCGGCAACCGGGAGGACCGAGGCATGACAGACCCCACCTTCAACCCGTTTCTGGGGGCTCAGAGTCAATTCGACCGGATCGCAGACCTGATGGGCTTGGATCAGTCGGCCCGAGAGCTTCTCAGACGGCCGATCCACGAACATCATTTTGCCATCCCGATCCGCATGGATGACCGCCAGGTCCGCATTTTTGACGGCTATCGGGTCGTGCACAACGACGCCCGCGGTCCGGCCTGGGGCGGGGTGCGGTTTCACCCGCAGGAGACGCCGGATACGCTGCGTGCCCTTGCGATGTGGATGACCTGGAAGACGGCGATCGTCGATATTCCCCTGGGGGGCAGCATGGGGGGTGTAGTGTGCGACCCCCACGACCTTTCACGCTGGGAGCAGGAAGCCCTGTGCCGCGCATGGGTACGCCGGTTGGCGCGAGACCTCGGCCCTGAGCGGGATGTCGTAGCGCCCGACATCATGACGCACGGCCGGCACATGATCTGGATGCTCGATGAATTCGAGGCGGTGCACGGGGGCCATCGTCCCGGCGCCATCACCGGGAAGCCGGTCTACGCCGGTGGTTCGCAAGGACGGACTGAAGCGGCCGGCTATGGATTGGTCTACACCTTGCGGGAGGCGCTCAAAGAACTCAGTCTGGCGCCCGATCGGGCCGTGGCTTCGGTCCAGGGATTCGGTGCGGTCGGCCGGCACGCGATCGACCTCTTGATTCGCATAGGCGGCACGGTTCGCAGTGTGGCCTGCTTGGACCGAAATACCAAGACGCCGGCAACCCTCATTCGGCAGGGCGGTGTCGATCTCGAGGAATTGCAGGGCTTTGCGGATTCGTTCGGGAGTGTTGACTGTGAAAAGGCGCGGACTGCGGGGTACGACATCAAAGACGGTGAGGCGTGGCTGGCCGAGCCGGTCGATATCGTGATTCCGGCGGCACTGGAAAACCAGATCAACGAGGGCAACGTCCAGGCGGTGGCGCCGTCGGTCAAACTGATCGTTGAAGGCGCCAACGGCCCAACGTCGGAGTCAGCAGAGGCAACGCTCAAAGATCGGGGCGTGACGGTTGTTCCCGATCTGTTGGCCAACGCGGGGGGGGTGCTCTGCTCCTATTTCGAACAGATCCAGGCGGCCTCCAATCACTACTGGACCCTGGCCGAGGTGATGTCCCGACTCGATCATCAGCTGACGTCTGCCTTCTTCGAGGTAGGCGAGTTGTCACGAACAAAAGGGCTGACTTTGAGGGATGCCGCCCTTGTCGTCGGCATCGATCGTGTGGTTTCGGTGTCGACCGACCGAGGCTGGGTGTGACGGGCGTTCCTGTCTTCGGCCGTTCCGGGGACCGGGACCGGCCCGCCGTCACCCGCATCGGGGGCGGGGGCCTGGGTGGCAAGGCGGCTGGACTCTATCTGATTCAGGAAGAGGTTATCCCGCGGATCGATGCCGATGCGACGCTGGGATTCTCGATCGGCGTGCCTCCGATGGTCGTCTTGGGAACCGATGTCTTCGATCGGTTCATGGCCGACAATAGGCTGTGGACCCTCATCGCATCAGAGCCCCCGGACGATCGTGTCGCCCTGGCATTTCAACGGGCCGAGATGCCGGTTGAATTCGTCGGCGATCTGCGGGCCCTGGCCGAGAGCATGACGACGCCGCTGGCGGTGCGTTCGTCCAGCCGCTTGGAGGATGATCTGGACCATCCTTTCGCCGGGGTATATGCCACCAAGATGGTTCCCAACAATGCCTTTTCTCCTGATGAACGCTTCCGATCTCTCGTAGAGGCGATTAAGTTCGTCTGGGCCTCGACATTTTTCGCCTCGGCGCGTTCGGCGGTCGCCGCGGCCGGCAAGGCGCCTCGGGACGAAAAGATGGCGGTCATTCTGCAGGAGGTCGTGGGGCAGAGGGCGGGGAATCGATTCTACCCGTGTGTCTCCGGCGTTGGCAGGACCTACAACTTCTATCCCTCCGGGGCCGCCAAGCCGTCCGACGGCGTCGTCAACCTGGCCCTCGGTCTGGGGCGAACGATCGTTGACGGGGGGCGGAGTTGGGGTTTTTCACCGGCCCTGCCCAAGGCGCCCCCGCCGTTCAACTCGGTCGGTGAGCTGCTGAAAAATACCCAGATCCGGTTCTGGGCCGTCAACATGGGGCCTGCGGAGGTGCCGGATCCCTTGCGGGAAACCGAATACCTGATCGGTGCCGGCCTGGCCGAGGCGGAGGCCGATGGCGCCCTTCGGTTCCTCGTCTCGACCTATGACGCCGGATCGGACCGGCTGGACCCCGGCCTGGGCCGCCATGGCCCACGGGCACTGACCTTTGCACCGTTGGTGGCCTCTCGACTGATCCCTTTTACTGATCTGATGCGCCAGATGCTGGAGGCCTCCCGCCAGGTCCTGGACCAGGATGTCGAGATCGAATTTGCCGTCCGTCTTGACAGACGGCACGGCCTGCCCGCCGACGTGGGATTCTTGCAGGTTCGGCCGATGCGGGTCGTCACCGAGGGCATTGAGGTTGGCGAGGATCTGCTCGATGATCCGGCAGCGGTGATCGCCTCAACCCATGTGCTGGGCAATGGGGTCGAGGACGGCATCCGGGACGTGGTGTTCCTCGATCCGGATCATTTTGACCCCGAGACGACCTTCGATGTTGCCGCAGAACTCGAAGGGATCAATCGCCGCCTGGTTGCGCAAGACCGCCCCTATATTCTGATCGGCTTCGGACGGTGGGGCACGTCGGATGTCCGTCTGGGCATTCCGGTGACCTGGGGCCAGATTTCCGGCGCCAAGGTCATCGTGGAGGCCACCCTTCCGGAGGTCAATACCGACCTCAGCCAGGGTTCACACTTCTTTCACAACGTACTGGGCTTCCGAATTCTCTA
Organism: Acidobacteriota bacterium; assembly: GCA_039714865.1. Classification (GTDB taxonomy): domain Bacteria; phylum Acidobacteriota; class Thermoanaerobaculia; order Thermoanaerobaculales; family Sulfomarinibacteraceae; genus DAOWGJ01. The sequence goes on from JBDLIO010000004.1 coordinate 8,230, forward strand.
TTTGTCGGTCGAGCACGACGGGCCTCGGCCGATCGACTGGGCGTGGTTACGCAGCCGGCCCCGTGTGCCGGGGACCGAGCGGGTCATTCATTGCCGTACCGAACAACCGTTGGTAGTCAGGGTGGACGGCCGGAACATGAGGGGAGTCATTCTACGATGACAGATCCTGATCGCCCCGTTGAGAGACTGCTCAAGTCGCTCCAGGAACGAGCCAAGGAGCTCAACTGCCTCTACGAGGTCGAACAGGCCCTGAGCCGTCCGGATCTGCCCTTGGAGGAGGCGTTTTCAAAAGTTGTTGAAGCCATTCCTCCGGGGTGGCAGTACCCCGATGTCTGTGCGGCCCGAATTGAATATGCGGGTGGGTCCTTTGCATCGGCCGATTTCAGGACCACGGAATGGGAGTTGTGTTCGGATATCACGGTCCAGGACGAGGCGGTCGGCCGAATCAGGGTCTGTTACCTCGAAGAGCGACCCCGAGAGGACTCCGGTCCTTTCTTGAGGGAAGAGGAGCGTCTGGTATCGACGATTGCAGAGCGGTTGGGTCACTCCATTCTTTACCACCAACTCCACTCGATGCGTCGACAGTGGGAGGACGCCGGCCGGATGGCCGCGACCGAGACCGAGGCCGCATGGCGAGAACCGATGCGCCTTCTCCGTCGAACCGATCGCACACTGTACCTGCGGATCGCGAGAAAAATGGTCAATCATCTGGCATGGATGGGCATGGAGGGGGCTCACGACCTCCTGCAGATCAGCACGCAGGAGACCGAAAGGGAGATTGACGGCGGCGCCGACAGCAACGTACCCGCGCCGGTCAGGCCGAGAGACGACAGTCCCCTGCTGTCGGGCAGGCCCTTCGAATTGGCGGCAACAAACCTCCCGGACGAGGAGATCCTCGAGTTGATCCAGAGCTGGATCGTGGAGGAAAATGCCGCGTTCTTTCCCAAGCTGCTCAACAACCCCCGCGCGACGGTTTCCGAGTTGTCTGAAGGTTTACGGCGTTTCCATCACCTGATGGCCGACGGCGCCGAGTTGTCGGAGGCGACCCTGGACGATCTCCGGGTGACGTTGGTCCGGCGGTTCTTGACGACGCAACTGTCCTTCCTCCGCATTGCAAAGAACGTCGTCAACCCATGCGATTTCATTGACTTGTTGGACCAGGTCATTCTCGAGGGTTCGAACCACAGTCGTCTTGGAGGCAAGACCGCAGGTCTGTTTCTGGCGGAAAGGGCTCTCCGTCGCAAGGCCGAGGAAGATCCAGACCTTGGGCGGTTCAAGGTGCCGAGGAGCCGGTACCTGCCGGCGGAGTGGATCTACGACTTCATCGAGCACAACGATCTGGAAGAGGTTCTGCAGCAGAAATACCGGGATATCGGTCAGGTCCGACACGAATACCCCAATATCATTCAGCTGTTCAAGAATTCCCGGTTCCCGCCGGCGATGGCGAGCGGCTTGTCGATGGCGTTGGACGAACTGGGTGACGGTCCGATCATCGTTCGGTCCTCCAGCCGCCTTGAAGACCGTCTGGGAAGCGCGTTTTCGGGAAAATACAAGAGTCTCTTCCTGGCCAACCAGGGGACCAAGAGGCAGCGCCTTGAGGCATTGCTGGATGCCATTGCCGAGGTCTATGCCTCGGTGTTCGGCCCGGATCCCATCTCCTACCGGGCGGAGAGGGGCCTTCTGGATTTTGATGAGGAGATGGGCATCCTGATCAACGAGGTCGTGGGACGGAGGGTGGGGGACTATTTTCTGCCGGCCTTCGCCGGGGTGGCCTTCAGTCACAACGAATTCCGGTGGTCGGCCAGAATTGAACGAGAGGACGGTCTGATCCGCCTGGTCCCGGGTCTGGGCACTCGGGCCGTCGACCGTATTCCCGACGACTACCCCGTCCTGGCGGTTCCCAAGAAGCCGCACCTCAGGGTCAATACGACTCTGGAGGAGATCGTCCGCTACTCGCCGGCCAAGATTGACGTCGTCAATGTGCGTAAGGGCACCTTCGAGACCCTTGATATCAAGGAGTTTCTGCTCCTGGTTGGTGCAGAATATCCAGGCTTTTCCGACGTTTTTTCGGTCGAAAGCGAGGGCATCCTCAGCCGGCCGGTCGCCATGCTGTGCAACCCCGCCAAAGACACGCTGGTCGCGGACTTCGGCGGAGTCTTCGATAGTTCGAAATTGATCCAACGTCTCTCCAAAGTCCTAGGCACTTTGGAGGAGGCATTTGAGTCGCCCGTCGATATTGAGTTTGCGGTGGACGGCCAGGACCTGTATCTCCTCCAGTGCAGGCCTCAGAGCTCAGCCGACGATGAGGCGCCTGCACCCATTCCGGCCGACTTGCCGGTGGAGGACATCCTGTTCTCGGCCGACCGTCACGTCTCAAACGGGGTGGTCCCCGACATCACGCATGTTGTCTTTGTCGATCCCGAGGGCTACCGCCGCTTGGAAAAGAAAAACGATTTACTGATGGTTGGGCGTGCGGTCGGGGAACTCAACAAGATCTTGCCGAAACGGCAGTTCATCCTGATGGGACCGGGTCGGTGGGGCAGCAGGGGCGACCTCAAACTGGGTGTTCGGATCACCTATGCCGACATCAACAATACGGCAGTCTTGATCGAAATGGCGCACCAGGTGGGATCGTATGTTCCCGATCTGAGTTTCGGGACCCATTTCTTTCAGGATCTGGTTGAGGCGCGAATCCGCTATCTGCCCCTCTATCCCGAGGAGGTGGAAGGTGGACTCGACCGGCGCTTCTTCATGGCATGCCCCAATCTGCTGGCGGAAATGGCGCCGGAGTTTGCGATGCTGGCCGATGTCATCAAGGTGATCGAAGTGCCCGCGGTCAGCCGAGGTCGGGTTCTGAGGGTGTTGATGAATGCCGACCTCGACCGGGCGGTCGGTGTCCTGGTAGACCCTGAGGCGCCGGCCTTTGATGGTCTGGCATTTCCGTCACCGCAGGTCGGCGATCAGACACAGGGCTATTGGCAGTGGCGCCTGCGGATGGCCGAGCGCCTGGCGGCGGAAATGGACGGGGAACGGTTCGGGGTTGCGGCCCTCTACCTGATCGGTTCGACCAAGAACGCCAATGCCGGTCCAAGCTCCGACATCGACCTGGTGATCCACTTCCAAGGCGACGATGCTCAGCGCCGGGACCTTCTGGGCTGGCTGGACGGATGGAGCCTCTGTCTCGGAGAGATCAACTACCTCAGGACCGGCTATACCACCGGCGGCCTGTTGGACATCCACCTGATCACCGACGAAGACCTCGAAAAACGGACGCCCTTCGCTGCCAAAATCGGCGCCGTCACCGATCCGGCCCGGCAGTTGAATCTGGGTTCTACTGTTCAAACCAACTGACGGTCTGCGGCCTCAGTCCGATCGAGGTAGTGTTACGGTTGGATGATGATTCGCAACCTATCCGCTCGCCTTCAGACGCTCCTTGTTCTCATCGGCCTGGTCATCCTTTTTGGAATCGCATCCCCCCACTTCTTCAGCACCGACAATCTGCTCAATGTCATGCAGCAGTCGGCGATCAACGCGATCCTCGGCATCGGCTTGACCTTCGTGATTATCTCCGGCGGCATCGATTTGTCGGTGGGGTCCATTCTGGCCCTGTGTTCCTTGGTCGTGGCCGACTTGTTGGTGGCGGGACATTCAACCGGGGTGGCCATCGCCGGAGGTCTGCTGGTGGGGCTGCTGTGCGGTCTGCTCAACGGCCTGATCACAACCCTCGGACGCATTCCGCCGTTCATTACAACCTTGGGCATGATGTTGATTGCGCGCTCCGCGGCCAAGATCTACTCCGGCTCGAAGCCCATCAGCGGTTTGCCGGAGTCTTTCCGAGCCCTGTCGGGAAATGTTGCGGGGGTGCCCGTCATGGTCCTGGTGGTGGGCGTGCTCTATGTTTTTGCCCACATCGTTTTGACCCGGACAAAGCTCGGGCGCTACAGCTACGCCATCGGCGGGAACGAGGAGGCGGCGTGGCTCTCCGGGGTCCCGGTGGCACGCTACAAGGTGGCCATTTATGCACTGGCCGGCTTGATGGCCGGAGTCGCGGCGGTGCTGATGACCTCCAGGTTGAACGCCGCATCGCCGCTCTCCGGAGAGATGTACGAACTCTACGCGATCGCCGCCGCTGTGATTGGCGGGGTCAGCCTGATGGGCGGCGAGGGCCGGGTTCTCGGCACCCTGATCGGCGCCTTGATCATGGGCACGCTGCGCAACGGCCTCAACGCGCTCAACGTGCCGTCAGCCCTCGAGGGCATGGTCGTGGGCGGTGTACTGGTGGTTGCCGTGGTGCTCGACCGTGCTCGTCATCGGAAAGAGGAAGGCAAGCCGCCAGAGGGTTTCAAGCGCTACCGCAAGATCGTGTATGTGGGATTGTGCGCGGCCGTGGCGATTGCCGCAGCCGTCGGCTTCCGGGCCAGGTCCGATTCACCTACCGAGACCGGGACCTTGACCATCGCCTTTGTGCCCAAGGCTCTCAACTCACCGTTCTGGGCCGACATGGAGCAGGCCGCCCAGCGTGAGGCCGAGTCTCAGGGTGTCCGGTTGATCTCGCTCGCAGCCGAGCGTGAGACCGACGTGGAACGCCAGTACCAGATCATCGAGAATTTGATTCAGCAGAAGGTGGACGCCATCCTGCTGGCCCCCTCCGGATCCAAAGAGCTCGTGCCGGCCATCCGCAAGGCCAACGATGCGGGCATACCGGTATTTTTGCTCGACACCCGGATTGACCAGGCCGCAGCCGAAAGCGTCGGCGCCCAGGTATTCACCTACATCGGCTCGGACAATTTCGAGGGTGGCGTCGTGGCCGGCCGTGCTCTCGCGAGCAAACTCGGTGGTCAGGGTGAAGTGGCCGTTATCGAGGGCATCTCCGGGCATGAGACCGCAGACCAGAGACGTCTCGGATTCCTGTCCGGCATCGAGAGCCACCCGGGGATCCAGGTGGTCTCGAGCCAGACTGCCAACTGGGAGCGGGCCCGCGCTTACACCGTGGCCGAAAACCTGTTGCAGGCCCACCCGAATATCGTTGCGATCTTCGCCGCCAACGACGAAATGGCCCTGGGGGCGTTGGAAGCCGTGGACTCAGCACGCAAGCTTGATCACATCAGCCTGATAGGTTTCGACGCCATCCCGGACGCCCTGACCAATATCCGATCGGGACGGTTGTTCGGGTCGGTGGCGCAGTTCCCGAGTGAGATGGGCAGGCTCGGTGTGCTGCATGCGGTGGCGCTCCTGCGTGACGGCGTGGCGCCACCCGAGGAGATCCTCACCAAGGTCGAGATGATTGACAGCGGCAATGTGGATTCATGCGCAGCGAAGGGTGCTGATGACCGGTAGTGAGCCCCTTCTCCGAATGACAGGCATCCACAAGGCCTTTCCCGGTGTGCAGGCTCTCAAGGATGCCGAAATTCACGTCTTTCCGGGCGAGGTCCATGTGCTTCTTGGTGAGAACGGCGCCGGCAAGTCCACGATGATGAAGGTCCTGTGTGGGCAGTACTCAGCAGACGCCGGAGACATACTCTTCGACGACGAGACTATTCGGCCGGCCAACCCCTCGGAGGCCGAGCGCCTGGGACTGATAATGATCCACCAGGAACTCAACCTGGTGCCCGGCCTGACGGTGGCGGAGAACATCTACCTCGGCCACGAGCCCACGCGAGGCGGCCTGATCGGTGGCGAAAAGATGCGACAGGGTTCTTGTGAGTTGCTACGCACACTCCGCTGTGAGGTGGACCCGGACACCAGGGTGTCGCAGCTCTCGGTGGCTCAGCAGCAGCTCGTGGAGATTGCCCGGGCACTGCGCCGAAAGGCCCGGTTGCTGGTGATGGACGAGCCTACTGCCGCTCTGTCCGAAGCCGAGATCGAGGCCCTTTTCGAGGTCATCAGGAGCCTCTGCCGCGACGGCGTGCCGGTCATCTACATTTCCCACCGCATGAAGGAGATCTTCGCCATCGGCGACCGGGTCACCGTGATGCGCGACGGCCGGACTGTGGGCACTCACGAAGTGGCGGGGACGGAGGTGAACGAGCTGATCCGGATGATGGTGGGACGCACTATCGCAGAGCAGATACCCAAGCGAGAGGTTTCGATTGGGGACGTCGTGCTTGAGGTCAAGGGTCTGGCCCGAGGCGGGGTGCTCTTGCCGGTTTCTTTTTCGCTGCGTTCCGGGGAAATTCTGGGTGTGGCCGGCCTGATGGGTTCGGGCCGTACCGAACTGGCGCGGGCGATCTTCGGCGCCGATTCCATTGATGCGGGAGAGGTCCGCGTGGACGGGCGCATGCTGCCGGGAGGGGATCCAGGCTCGTCAATTGCTGCCGGCCTTGGCTTCATCACCGAGGACCGTAAGCAGCAGGGCCTTGTGCTGCAGTGCTCGGTGGTCGAGAACATCACCCTGACGTGTCTTGACGACGTCGCCAGGCTCGGCGTGCTCGACCTCGGTGGTGAACGGAACATCGCCCGGCATCAGGTCGAAAAGCTCCATATCCAAACCGCCTCCCTCGATCAAGAGATCATCAACCTGTCGGGAGGCAACCAGCAGAAGGTCGTGCTCGCTCGATGGATTGCGGCGCGATGCAAGGTGCTGCTCTTCGATGAGCCTACTCGTGGAATCGACGTCGGCGCCAAGGTCGAAATCTACGAGCTGATCGGTGAACTCGTTGAGCAGGGCGTCGCCGTACTCCTGATTTCCTCCGAGATGCCCGAGCTCCTGGGACTTGCCGATCGAGTGGCCGTGATGCACGAGGGCACGCTGCAGGGCATTCTTCCCCGAGCCGAGGCCACCCAAGTTGGAATCATGGAGTTGGCTCTGGCCCGTTGATCGGCCTAATGGTCGATCAAGCCGAGGCGTTGCAGTTGGATTTCAAGTTCCTCGACACCGTCCACCAAAAAGGCGTTGAGCCCTGCCTCTCGGGCGGCCTCGACGTTGACCGGGGTGTCATCGAAGAATGCGATCCTGCGGGGAGGGGTGGCGAGATCCCGAATGACGTAATCGAAGATCTCGTGATCCGGTTTCACCATGCCAATTTCATCCGAGAAATAGTAGGTGTCGATATGGGGCTGGATACTTGCCCGGTGGAGTGGCGTATGGAGCTCGTTGGAGTTGCTTAGGCAGGCCACCCGAAGGCCAGCCCGAAGTCGACGGAGTATTGAAAGGGCGCCAGGATACGGTCCGCGCGCCCAGGATACGAATTCCCGAATGAAATCCTCCGGCGACAGTCCGAGTTTGAACTCTTCGACCAGGCGAAGAGCAAAGGTCTCTGGCGTGATGTCGCCTCGTTCGAAGAGCTGCACCGGTTCACAGTGGATCCAGCGATGGCGAATCTCGGACCGATCAGGGGCGCCGGGCAACAGGCGAGCCAGTTCGTCGAATCCCGAAAAATTGATCAGCACCCCGCCGAGGTCAAAAAGTAGAACGTCAAATCTTGTTTCTCTGGTCACAGGCTGAACCTCAATTAACGGCGCCGGACACGCCGGCGCCGAATGAAGTTTATCGAATTCTCGGCTCTCCAGCCCCCCAGGGCAGCGACCTCAGCCGAAGATTTCCTTGAATCGCCCGACCGAGGCCCGGAATCCGTCTTCATAAGTGCCGCCGGTTGGGTGGTAGACGCTTTCGAGCGAGATCACACCATCGTAATTCTCTTCCTTCAAACCCGCGGCGATGCCCTCGAGATAAGGGGCCATCTGTGCCGTGCCCAACTCGCACTGCCACACCGAAGCGCGGGGAATGTCGACCCTGGAGTCTTTGATGTGGAGGTGGCCGATATAGCCCCCTCGTAGGGCGTCGAATCCGTCCGGATACACAACCTCACCGCAGTAGAGGGTGTTGGCGGGGTCCCACAGGAGCTTGAGGTGGTCGGAGCGCATGTCGTCGATGAACTTCCGGGCGAGAACGGCTGAGGTGATCATCGCATTGTTGCCGGTTTCGACCACCAGCGTGATGTCATTGTCTTCGGCCAGTTGCACAGCCGGAGTCAGCAACTGCAGCATCTTCTCCCAGGCGCCTTTGCTGGCGTTCCAGTCCTCAGCACCGTTGTAGCCGAAGATGATCATTTCCTTGCGAAAGCTCATGGTTCGAACCAGCTTTGTATCGAATGCTTTGGCCATGTCGATGCAGCGCCCGAGGGAGGCCATGTGTTTCTGGTGGAGGGCGTCGCCGATCTCGACCTCGCCGACCAGCATCCCGACGAAGTTGTGGCGCGTAATGGAGGACACCTTGACGCCGTACTTTTCGACCAGTGCCAGCGCTTTGGCCAT
>JBDLIO010000005.1:0-15555 GCA_039714865.1 Acidobacteriota bacterium
CTTCAGTGAGAGGAGTCAGACGGCGATGAATCTCCAAACCCGTTTTCTTGCATCAGTGCTGGTCGTCGCAGCGGCCCCAATGGTGAACGGCGCCGAAATTGCTCTTCCATATCGGCAAGCAATTGAGTCCACCGCTGTCAGCATCCAACTCGACAGTGCCGACATCCTCGTCGTCTGTAGCGAAGATCTTCCACCATCCTTGGAGATCCGGCACACTGATCCCGACCACCAAGGTCCGATTGACCTCAAAATCGCACAAAGCGAAGGACTCTTCGGGATCATCAAAACCCCTGAGACAACCGACCCACTCAACGTCGTCTTGGAGTTGACCCTCCCTCTGGACCTGCCGGTAGTCGCCCGGGGGAGGGACCTCAGGATCCGGCGGGTCTGCGCCTCACCGGCTGTGGATCAAGCGTCCGATAAATCGCCCGGCCCCTGGACCGATATTCGGGCGTCGACCTTCGAGCTCGAAGGAGGCTCGGTCGATTTCCGCGGACCGGGGAAGGCCTGGTTTCAGGGCGTGAACAACGACATCTCACTGTCCAGTACCCTCGGTGAATTCACATTCGTCACGACGGACGGGACCATCACGATCCACGAGCACCTGGGGAACCTCAAGCTGGAATCGACAAATTCGGTCGTTTCCATTCAATCGCTCAAGGGGAACCTCGACGCTGAGGTTTCTCAAGGTCGTCTTTCTCTTGCCGAGGTAACCGGCGAAACCAAGTGCGATGGCGATCAATCCAGCTTGGATATCAGCAACCACAACGGTATTCTGACCGTTTCCGGTGGACAGAACGACATCACGATCCGTCAAGGGTTTTTCCAACGGTTCAGTCTCTCGGGAGACAATACGAGGATCCGAATCACGGAGGGTTCGGGTACAGGAACGCTCAACCTTGTGGGAGGCTTCCTCAATATCGAGAAATGGTCCGGCCGCCTCTCGCTGCAGGCCCGATCCGACGCCGATCTCGAGGTCTCGGAAGTCGATGGAGACATCGTCCTGTCACTGACCGACGGCACCTCATGCAACATCAACGCGGTATCCGGCCACACCAGGGGATCGATTGAATACGGAGACCTCGAGGTGTCTGACCTCAAATCGATCGAGTTCTCGGCGATTTCTTCGAGCATCACGGCACATGAAATCCGCGAGGCAACGATTTTCAACCTCATTGACGGCGACCTGGCCTTCACATCAACCGACCTCAAGGGAGAGCCACGAATTGACCTCAAGGGGACGGCACGGGCACAGATCGAGATTCCGGCGCCGTGCAGGGTTCAGCTCAAGGGTCCGGGCAAGAATTCGGCGAATGTCGAGGTCCAGGGCTGCGACCTTCGCCGCGGCAACAGCCCGATGGCTCAGCGGCGAAAAAAGAGCTGGGAAACACGGCGTCCGATCAACCTGACGGTCAAACTCAGTCCCGAGACGGAACTCCGGGTTGACGGATTGCTGTACTGATTGACCGGCGCCGGCCCATGCCACCTACGGAGCCTACCGCCCCAGCATTCGCCGAAAAATCATCCCAAAACCACCGTCCCGGAACGATTTCCTGACCACACGAACGAGCCACTCCAGCCGGCTCTCCGAACTGAGAATTTCAGTCAGTCTCTGTAAACCCATCGACATCCGGTTTCGATCCGGAGCAAAGGTCGGAGTCTGCGCCCACCGCCGCAGTTCACTCGTCGAGGGACGAAAGCCGTAGAGTCGGCGCATGGCTTCCCGGCACCGTCGGCCCATTTCGGGCAATTCCGCCCTTTGCTCGGCCGCGTCAAGAATGGCCCGCCCCAGAGCCTCGGAATCTCCCGGGTCACAAATGAATCCAACGCCCTCGTTTTCGATAGCGACACTCAATTCGGTGACCCTGGTCGACACAACCGGGAGGGCCGCTCTGGACCAGTCGAGAATCCGGTGCTTGGAGCCCAATCGGACCTCGTAGATGTCCTTCTCGCAGTTGATGCCGACATCGGCCTCGAAATAGGTACTGGGTACAACGTCCCGGTCAATCCAGCCCTTGAGGACGAACCGATTCTTGAATTCCGAATTCTCGGTCATTTCTACGAACCGCGGGTAGGTTTTTTCGTCATGCCCGTCGATCTGGCCCCCGGTGGCGACAAAGCAGATCGAGTGATCACGCTCCATCGCGAAGATGAGCCCCTCGAACATGGTATCGATGTCGGTCCAGGTATTGAACCCCCCGCTCCACAGCACGACAAAGGCATGCTCGTCGATGTCGACACCACGAAAGACCTTTGTCTGGTGAGCGTAGTCGTCTTCTTCGACGCCGCAGGGGATGACCGAGACCAGGTCGTGCCCGTCGGTCGCCGCGTTGAGCCGGCCGGCCAAACCCAATTCACCGATCAGGGCATACTTCTGAGCCAGGGAAACGGCCGAAAAGTGATCCCCGTGAAACAGGGCGCCGACGCTTCGCTCAAAGAAATAGTTGATAAATGAATCGTCGCCATAGACAGCCGCCTTGGCCTGAGCCTCGGCCATCACGTGTCCGCAGAGATCGATCCAAACGGGGACATCGGGTTCCAGAAGATGGTCGAAATAACTGGCCGATCCGTGAGCGAAGATGACGGCGTCCGGTTTCATGTCTCGGTACACGTTCTTGATGTACTGCGTCGTACTGAATGCTTCATAAGGAATCGACGCGTAGTTGAACTGACCCTCCCGGTGCACGACCTCCTCGGGCGTGTCGTCGGCATAGGTCCCCGGGATCCTCAGAGCGACGAGAGTCACCTCGTGACCGTCATGAATCAACGGCTCGACCACCTGCCACGTCCGAGTCCCCGGCCCAAAGGACCGGATGGTCGATTCAAACGGCAGCGGACAGACACCCAGGACTAGCAGTCTCGACAATTCTCACCCTCTCCCTAATGTGTCAAGACATTCTCTCACAGATCACCCACCGGTCCGCCCCCTGATCTTCCTCCAGGGATAGGTCGCTATGGCCTTCAGCCTGCGGAGCACCGCCCAGGTTCTCCACATCGCTGAGGTATGAATCTCTCCCAACTGGGATTTCGCCTGGGTGACCTCAGCCTCGAGATGAGCCTTCTCCCGCCTGAGAACCTCTCGTTCGTTGACGACCTGATCCAGTGCCCCGGCCAGGGCCCAGTGCGACAACGGATTGGCCCCATCGCCCTCCCGATCCGGCGCCGGTCGTGCCTGGACGACCCACCTGGCCAGAGGCGCGGTCGTTGCCGTTGCATCGAAGGTCGAGGCCAAGGCCTGAGCCCTTTGACCGGCCCCGGCCAAGCCATCCCGCTCCCTGCAGACCGCTTCCAGGGTTGAGGCCAGCGAATCCGCGTCACCCGGCGTGTAGGCGAAGGCCGCACCCGCTTCAACGCACAACAGCACCAGCTCGGACTGCGCCGTAGCGACAAAAGGAAGACCGGCCTCCAACCATCCGACAACCCGGCCGCTCGAACCCAGCTCTCTCTCGTGCAGCGCCTTTTCGGTGATCAGACCGAGGTCCGCCCGATCAATCCACCGCCTGAGTTCGTCGGTCGGCAGGCTGCCGAGGATGTGGATACGATCTGCAAACGCCGAAGCCTCGACCGACTGCACCCACTCCCGCCAACTGTCATCGTCGTGGCCGGCGATGGCGCCGCCGGTGACCACCAGGTGCAGTTTGGGCTCGGTCTTCATTGCCTCTTCCACACCACGCGCCAGGATGTCCACGTCACACCAGGTGTTGAAGCCGCCACTCCACAGGATGACAAAGGCGTCGTCCGGAACGGGCGATGAACCACGGTTACTCGGACCGTCGCGACCAGGAGGGTCACCGCCACCGTCGATTCCGCACGGAATGACATGGATCAATTCGTGACCTGCGGTCCGGCGGTTGAGCCGGCCCAGCAGACCCAACTGGCCCAATGCCGCGTCGTGCTGGCGATGAGACACCACCGAAAATGCGTCGCCGTTCTCCACCAGCGTCGCCACCAGGTCCCGGTAGGCGGTCAGTTGATCACCCTCGGAACATCTCGCCGCCCGGGCCTGAGCCTCAGCCATCGGGTCTCCAAACAGATCAACCCACACCGGCCTGCCGTTCGCCACCTCGACGGCCCGCCCGGACGGCTTGGCGGAGGCGCCTACCAAACACGCGGGGTCGAAGCTTTTAATCAAGCGTGGCACGACATCGCCGGCGTGAAAATCCTCGGCCGACATTCTGACGATCATTGCCGTGCCGGCCTGTTCGACTTCCACATCGCTCTCAGGCTCGTCATAACCGCCCGGCATCCGCTCGCACAGAACCAACGGCCGGATCCCGCCAGCCACCAGCCCCCGAGCGAACTGCCAGGTCCGCGCCCCGGGGGCGTAGTTCATTCTGGCCTGCTCGAAGGGCAGCGGCGCCGTACCAAGGATCACGACGGCCGATTGATCGTCGCCGAGAGCCTCCCGCCACGAGCGAACGGAGGCCTCAGCCTCGAGGATATCCTCCCGGACGATTGGGGTCTGCTCGACCTCGACCGGCATCTCAGGCAGGGTTATCACCGGTACGGACCCGGGGGGCTTGAGCATCGCCACCCAGGCCCGATTCCGGCCCTTGAGCCTCAGTCGAAGCCAGACAATTCTGGGGAGCCGCCTGAGGGCGCCCATCAACGCCTTCCGTTGCAGCCGGGAATCCTGCCACAACTGTGCGACGATCCCGTCGATGACGACGATTGGGAAAACCGTGCTCAGCAGCAGACCGAAGGGCCAGTGGAGCATGGCGAGCAGGAGACGGTTCCGCCAGAAGAGAAAATCCTTCCACTCGGAATCCAGACCCGTTGTCGCAGACACGGCGTGAAAGACCACCGCCGCCGGTTCGTTGACGACCGACCACCCGGCACGACGCACCTTGAGGCACAGGTCAATGTCCTCGAAGTAGTAGTCGTAGAGTTCGGTCCAGCCCCCGACGGCATTGAAAACTTCGCTACGAATCAACAACGCCGACCCGGTGACTGCCAGAACCTCGCTTTTTGTCGGCCTCGGCCCGTATTGATCGAGACTGATCCCGATGCCTTCGTCCCATCCCCATCCGTCTGAAGTGACATTGAGACCCAGACTGTTGAGATGAGCTGGAGCCCATTGGATCAGCAGTTGTGGGCCCACGACGGCAGTCTCGGAATCCTCCTCCAAGACTGCCGCCTGCCGAGCCAGGGCTTCGGGTTCGGAAACCGTATCGTTGTTGACAAAATAATAGGATGAACAGGACCCGAGGTGTTCATCGGCCCACGAGACTCCGAGATTGTTGGCCGCCGAAAAACCGACGGGCTCCGGCGACTCTACGACGTGAACCCGATCACTGTCCTTGACAATATCCGGCAAGGCCTCATCGCACCCATTGAGTACGATGACGATCTTGAGGTCGACCTCGACCGAGGCCAGCAGGCTCTCAAGGCATTCGCCCAGCATTTCGAATCCGCGATGGTGGACAATAACGGCGTGAATGGTGTGCATTTCAATCGATTCCAAAACTCAGACTCCAAGGCCGTCCAGCGCCGCAATCGTTCACCGGCCCCCGAACTGACGAAGCAAGGATACAGGGGGAAAGCTGGAGTCGCTATCAGCCTTCCGGCCATCTCCCCTCTTGGCGTTCCCTTTGCGTCTTGGCGGTTCAATTGTTTTCTTGTTCGGTTCTTTGCTTCCGGTCCCGTTTTGAACGATAATCCCGATGATGAAGTGCGAAACGCCTCTTCCCATGAGTTCGATCGGCGGCGAGGTCGAGTACAGCGACAACGCCGAGGACCAGATTTTTGAAATTCTCTCCCGGGTCGACGATCTGTCCGACGGGTCGGATGAGCTGGCCGCCCAGATCGACGACTGGCCCACCCGCTATCACTGTTCCCCCCAGCGCTCGAACATCCTCCGACCGTTCAAGATTGGGCCCGGACTGAGAGTGCTGGAGATCGGCGCCGGCACCGGCGCATTGACCCGGTATCTGGGCGAGCAAGGCGCCGTGGTGACCGCGGTGGAGGGGACACGCGCCCGAGCCCGGTCGGTGGCCGAACGTTGCCGTGGAATGGAGTCGGTCGAGGTCGTCTGTGGTGATTTCAAAAACCTCGAGCCAACGCAGGCTTTCGATGTCGTGCTGGTGGTCGGCGTCCTGGAGTACGCCGCATCCGGCGCCGGCGGCCGATCGACGCCGTCTTCCTTCCTCGATCAGGTCGCAGCCCACCTCAAACCCGAGGGCATCGTGATCCTCGCCATCGAAAATCAGTTGGGGTTGAAATACCTGCTCGGCGGCAAGGAGGACCACCTGGGCCATCCGTGGGTCGGAATCGAGGATTACCCCGGCGACCACGGCGTTCGGACCTGGGGACGCCGTAATCTGGGCGCCTTGCTGGGTAAGAGCGGACTCTCGAGCCAACGGTGGCTTTTCCCCTTCCCCGATTACAAGACGCCGTCCACTATAGTGTCGGAAGCGACCTACAGTCTGCCCCGAGTGCCGACCCTGGTCGATCAGTGGACCGCCCCCCCGATCGTCGACCACGCCGACGCGAAACGGCCCGTTCACGATGATCGGGCCGCCCACAGGGTCTTTCTTTCGGAAGGTCTCGGACCAGAGGTTGCAAATTCGTTCCTGGTGATGGCTGGACGAGAGAGCGACAATCTCGGCGCCTTCGTCGATGACGACACCCTCATCTGGCATTTCGGCGGTGAACGGCGGCGAGACCGGCGGCGAATGACGACCGTCAGCCTAGTGGCTGGAGAATCGCTTTGGGTTCATTCCGAAGCCATTTTTCCAGATCCGGCCGCGGCGAAAGACTCCTGGGTTGCATTCCATCCCGACCGGGATCAGGCCTTCACCGATGGCGCCAATATGGAGCAGGAGATCCTTGATGCCTGCCGCCGCGGCTCCGCAGGCGACGTTGAAGAACTCCTCAATCTCTGGTGGAACCACATTTCCAAACTCGAGAAACCGGTCGAGACCCCTCCCAACCACACCCACCCCTACCTCTCGAACTCAAGCAGGACCATCCTGGGACCCGACCATCTTGACCTTCAGCCTTCGAACTTCATTCGGACCGACGGTGGCCTGGAATTTATCGACCGCGAGTGGGTCACGGAACCCGCCGTCGATGCCGATCTGGTTCGGCTCCGAGCCCTCTGGTATTTGGCCAGGACCCTGATCACATCCGGAGCACCCCTTCCCTGGCCCAAGGAAACGACCCTCGAATCCCTGGTGGGAATGTGGGTAGGTTCGTGGACGACTGCGCCGGAAACGACGGAATTCCAGGCTTTTTACAGGGCCGAGGCGGCTCTTCAGGCCGAGGTCTCGGGTGGTCTTCTCGGCACCCTCAAGTCGGCGCTGGAGATTCAGGGACAGATTTCTCGAAAAAACGTGCTCGCAGGTCAGATTCTAGGCGGTTCCGCCCTGGCGACTGACGATCTGGTAGCGGCCCTGCAGGCGGCGATGGACGAAGCACGGCAATATCAGAGTTCCCTCGAGAACCAGCTGAGCGAAGCCAAGAGCTATACGCAGAACCTCGAGAACGAGATTGAAGACCAAAAATTGCGTGCCGATCAGGCCGAGAACCATTTCCGAACAGCTGAAACGGCTATTTCGGACTTCGAAAGGCAAGCAATAGCTTTCGAAAACCAGGCGATCAAGGCGTCAACTCACATTTCTCAACTTGAACGCGACCTGGGCGAGGGAGCACAGCATATCGAGAAGGTTGAAGGAGAACTGACTGCAGTCCACGAGGCCATGGCCAACCTGGAAGCGGTCGTTCAATTCAAGGAGACGGAAATTACGAGTCTCGGTAACGACCTCGAAACCTCTGAGATTTCCCTGACCCAGACCCGGTCTCGCCTGGCGGAAGCGGAAGCGTGGCGCCGGGATTTCGAAAACCACGCATTGATTCGCCTCTACCGGCGTCTGCGCTGGTGGTTACCTCAGTAGTCCGACCCATACCTGTCCTGCTCGATCAGGTTGGCAGCAAATTACATCAAAACGAGACTGACTGCGGGCCCTGAAGGACCCGCCTACAGATTCGAAGTCATTATGGTTCATAGAGTTCAGTGTAGGCGCGTCCTTCAGGGCGCGCGGGTGTGCAGTCCCCAACCGCCACTCAACAACCCTAACCTGATTCAAGGGGAAAGGCATGGTCCGACCTTCTCACCGGCCTTGGCCCCAAGCATTTTCCTCACGGTTCTCGAATCCTGCCGAGAACATCCCGGAGTGGCTGCAAGCGACCGGCCACCGCCCGATGGGATCCACCCTGAAGAGCGCAAGGAAACGCTCCCGAAACACGGTGTATCGCCTGATGCTGGGCAGGATGACCTCTCCGCCAACGACAATGCCACCCATCGATATCTCATCCGGCTGACGAATCAGGGCCCGGGGTTCGGTCCAGGTTGAACCGCCGTTCGCGGACCGAATCATGGCAATCTCCGCCCCGGAGTACGATGTTCCGGGATGCTCGACATCAGTTGATGCGACAAACCACAGATCAGACCCAACCTTCACGAAACCACCCGGTTCGCGGTCGGCATGTACAACACCGCCCCACAGAACCGCAGCGGGGGACCACGAGAGGCCGCCGTCCTCCGATCTCTGCAGCATGATCTCTGAAGCGCCGCCCTCCGCACTCTCCCACTCGAAGGCCAAGAGCACGGTTCCGTCGGCCGTCACGAAGGCTCTCGTATCCTCGATGTTGATGCCCCACGGCCCGGTGACGGCAGAAGACCGTTTCTCCCAACTCACGCCGTCGTCACCGGACGCCAGACACACAATGGTGTAGGTCGCCTCATTGCTGTTGGGCGAGCCGTCGACTTCGGTGACAAAGAGCAGGAGCCGGCCTTCGCCCAGCGCCACGAGTTCAGTGTCGATCAGCACCTTTGACGAGGCCAGAGCCGTGACAGGAGCTCCCAATCCGAGGCCCACGGAGGCGACCACTGCTCGCGGTGTCCGCCCCCGCTCGATCCACGAAGCCCACACCCGATGACCATCGGCAGTGATTGCCGGCCACCGAAGGCCCGGACGGGCCGCGATCGAGGAAAACGAGTATGCCCCGTCTGTCGATTGCATGATGCCGAGACCGAGTCCGATCAATATCACTCGGCCGTCGTCGGTCGCCACCAACCGCGTATCGCCGGCAACGGGGGCAAGACGGCACTGGTCGTCCACCGCTGCCCACTGCGGCGCACGCATCGGTGGGCGTCGTTGAGCCTGCGGTGGCGCCGAAGCACAGCCGATGGCGAGACCGATCAACCCTGCGCACAGTAACTTCTGGTATTTCCGCATTGATTCCACATCAGTCTTCACCTGGGCATCATACGCTGATAGCTGACAGCTGATAGCTCTGAGCGTACACTGGGCTCATCGTGACGAACTGGGCCCTCAACCATATTCTCCATCGCCTGCCTCGAGTGGCGGGAGGTCTTCGGGCTGTTCGATATCGGGCCCGGTTAGCCCGCGGGGAGTCCGGCGGCGAAGTCCGGTACCGTGCCGTCGCCGGTGACCCACCCCACGGATGCAGCGTAACCCTGTGTTCCACCCTCGACCTTGAGGAGATCCGCCGATGGACGACGGCTCAGACGCTGGAGAACATCGAGATCACCGATCAGGCGAGTCCGGATCTCGGCTGGTTTCTGGCGCCCGGGGCAGTCCTTCCCGTTGTACCTCCCGGCTGGTTGCAGTCTGCGCTGTTGGTGGCCTCGACAGAGAGCATCGACGCGTTGGCCTTGGCCGAACGGGTCGGGAATGCACCTCAGGTCCTCCCTGCCTCGGCCCAAGAGCTGCTGGATGCTCCCTGGCGTCCATTGACGCTCTTTTCGGCTCAGAGCTATCGTTGGGACCCCGAGAGCGACACTGTTCAACCCCGTAAAGACACACTGACGGCCAAGGTCATCGGCCCGGGCGGCATCGGTTCGGCCCCCCCGCTCACATCGGCCGACTCAGTCCTCCGCCGCGGCCCCTATATCAGGAACCGTCCCCTCACCTCCCTGCTGGAAATCGGGCTCCGGAACCGCCTCCCGGTCAGGCAGGCCATCGACGGAGATTCAAGGCCCGGCGTCCTGGTCACGGCGCCCTTTCTCGCCCGCGGCGGCGCGGAACACACGCTCTTCGAGACGCTCAACGTCCTCAAGGACACCTGTCGTCTGGCCTTCGCGACCCTGGCGCCCCACCGGGAGGAACTGGATGACCGCCGAGACGATTTCGAAAGTTTGAGTCCGCACCTCTTCAGCCTGGGCGACTGGGTTCATCCCGACGCGATGATGCCGATGCTGCTCCACCTGATCGACCATCTGGGAATCGACGTCCTCTACAACGCCAACGGCACGACCCTCTTTTACGACTTCGCCCCCCGGCTCAAGGCCATTCGCCCGAACCTGCGCATCATCGACCACCTCTACGACCACCGTGTCGGCTACATCGAGCGCTACCGGGAACCCGGATTTCTCGATTCCATCGACGCCTGCATCGCCGAAAACCATCCGATCAATGAGGTGCTGACTGACAAATTCAACTGGCCCTCCGAGCGCGCACCTGTCATCTGGTCCTGTGGCAGACCCCCCGAAGGCCTGCCGCCCGAGGGAGCCGGGCCTACGATCCGCCGTGACCTGCGCCACGCGCTGGGATACGCCGACGATGATGTCGTTTTCCTGACGGCCGCCCGCATGCACGACCAAAAACGTCCGCTGGATCTGGTGCGCCTGGCCGAGGCAGTTGCGAACACCGCCAACATCCACTTCCTGATCGTCGGCGGTGGGCCGATGGAGGGGGCCGTCGACCGCAAAATCGCCGAAACTCCGACCGCCAGAATTCGGCGACTGCCCTTCCGGACAGACATCCCGGAACTGATCTTGGCCTCCGATGTGGGACTTTTGGTTTCGGACTTCGAGGGTCTGCCGGTCTTCCTCTTGGAGTGTCTGCAACTGGGGCGTCCCTTCCTGGGCACCGACGTCGGCGACCTGGGCAGCGTCCTCCGGCAGACCGGCGCCGGATTGGTCGTTGAAACGCCCGGGGATATCGGGGCTCTCGCCGAGGCCGCCAACCGCCTGGCCGACGAGGCCGTGCGTCGGGATTTCGGCGCCAAAGCCCTGTCGGCGGGCCAACGTTTCTCGCCGGAACACTGCGCCCGGCAGTACGCCCAGGCTTTCTTCGGTGATCATTCATGATGCCGCTGGGACTCCGCCGAGCGGCCCGCACCATCCGGCGAGAACTCTCTGTTTTCAAATACCGTCTGCTGCACGCCCTGGGGACCCGAACTCCGGCCAAGGTAGTTCCGATGCCCACACGAGACTCGGACCTCCCGCTCACCCATCCGGCGGTTGGCATCGTTGCGCCACCCGGCATCACCGATGAACATTTGAGAGAACTCCTGGCGCAGCAAACCGAGTCATCCTGGACCCTGTCGCCCGACCCAGTCGACACCACACCATGGCTCTGGTGCCCAGGCTCAGGGGTCGAAGATCTGGAGGCCTGTCATTTGGAAAGCCTCTTGCTGACGACGGCCGCCCTCGACCTCAATATGGCCCTCGGCGGGTGGGCGGCCCCCGGAGGGGCGATCGGCCGCCCTGACGGCCTCGACCCGGGCAACCTGACCCTCCTGCGCCGGCCCGTCGCCGAGGCCGAAAACGGACCGATCCACGGCGCCCTGGTCCCCCAGATCACCCAGGCGACGCCCGAGACCCCGGTTGTTCCACCGACCCAATCAAGCGGCTCTTTCATCCTGAACCACCAAGGCGGACCGGGCGCCGTCATTCGCCTTCCTGTCCACAATGCCCACGACCGTCTGGCGGCAATCCCAACCGAGAAAGGAGCATCCTCCGTGCTCTTTCTGGCGCCCTACCTCGCCGTCGGCGGCGCCGAAAATCTGCTCTTTGACCTGATCGAAGGGCTAACCCGCACTTCCCACCAGTGTTCTACTGCGGCCGCCGATCCACAGCACCCAGCGGCACTTTCTCACCTCGGGGTGCTCAACGGACTGTCAAGTACGCCTCCGCGCCCCTCGGATCGAAAACTCCACTGGGCACAGCACCTCGGCGCCCTCGCGACGAAAACCGGTGAGAAGTACGGGCTAAACCCCGAGCATCGGGTCCTGGTCGTCACACTGGACCCGCACCAAGACAAACTGGGCCAGACGGTCGACCGGTGTCGGCGCCTGACGCCCCATGTCTACACCCTGGGTGACTGGGTACCTCGGGAGGCACGCATCGGCACCCTCAGCCACCTCATCAGGCGGTGGCAGGTGGAGGTCCTCGTCTCCTGGAACGGCACCGTAGACTTCTACGACCACGCCCTGGAGTTGAAACAACAGTTTCCGGACCTCCGAATCCTCGCCCAGCTCTATAACCATGAGGGCGGCTGGATCGACAGGACGACTTCCACACTGCTCAAAGAACTGCACGGCCACCTGGGTGTCAATGAGCGCATCAGCCGGGCTTTGGTCGACAAGGGCGCCTCCCCAGATCAGGTTCACACGGTGCATCACGGCGTTCGTGTGCCGCCACCGATGTCCGACGAGGACAGGATTCATCGTCGGCGGGTCAAGAGGGCCGAACTCGGGCTCCCCGAAGAAGCCGTCGTCGTTGGGACCTTCATTCGACTTCACCGCCAGAAACGACCGCTGGATATCGTTCGACTCGCCCGAAAGCTGGAGCAATCCGGCTTCCACTTCCTGCTGGTCGGTGGCGGCCCGGAGACAGACGCCGTCGAAGCCGAAATCCAGCGTGATCCCCCGGACAATCTCCTGCGTCTGCCCCTCCAGACCGAGGCAGTCCACCTCTACGACGCCCTGGACCTTTGTCTGATGACATCCGAGTACGAGGGTCTTCCGGTCTTTCTCCTGGACGGACTGGCCCGAGAGATCCCCTGTGTCGCGACCGCGGTCGGCGAAATCCCGGAACTCCTGCATGACGGCGGCGGCATCCTGGTTGAGACCCCCGGAGACCTCGACGCTCTCGCCGATGCCCTCCTGAGCCTCAAAGATCCGGAGCGACGGCAGTCCGAAGGGCAGCGCGGCCGCCGGACCGTCGAGGACCGGTTCGGATTGCAGACCTACGTCGAAACCTACAGGCGGCTGCTCTTCCCCGGGGATTCCAGATGACCGCTGCACCCTGTTATTCCGTTTTGATCCCGGCATACAACCATGCCGGGTTTATCGAAGAGGCCGTCACCAGCGCGCTCGAAGACGGTGGTGATCAGGTCGAGGTGATCATCGTCGACGACGGATCGAGCGACGCTACGCCTGATGTACTGCGAGCCCTCGGCACCGATGAAAGGGTCGGCATTCAGACCCAGGAAAATCAAGGCGCCCATGTAGCGCTCAACCGTCTGCTGGGGATGGCCCGAGGTCAGTTCGTCTTCATCCTCAACTCCGACGACGCCTTCGAACCCGGGCGTCTCAATCGCCTGGCAGCCGCCCTCGAGGAGCACCCGGATTCCGCCATTGCCTGCTCAACCCTGCGAATCATCGACGACCAGGGTCACCAGATCGGCATCAAAAACGCCTGGCGGGACCTTCATCCCTGGCCCGTGCTCCATCCATCGCCCCACCTGGCGGACCTCGAAGATCCTACCTTGGCCCTGCTGCAGTCCAATTGGGCGGCGACAACCTCCAATATGGCCTTTCGCCGTCACCTGGTCGATCAGAACGCACTGGTGTTCAATGCACTCCGCTACACCCACGACTGGGACTTCCTGTTGGCCGCTTCGGCCTCCGGGCAAATCGTCCTGGTCGAGGAGCCCCTGGTGCGCTACCGGGTCCACAGCGCCAATACCATTCGGGAAAGCGACGCCCGGGCCCAGGCCCTGATGCACTTCGAAATCCTCTGGACCGTCGCCCGCCATGCAGCGCCTACTCTTGCCCGGGCCGCCAACAGGGGCTTCGTCCCTGACGAACTCAGGGAGCGCCTGATGAGGTCCCTGCCCACCTTCGGCCGAGAGGATCTGCTTTTCCAACTCCTGGCATTGAGAGGAACCGGCGACACGGCGCCATCGAGTTACGACGCTCTCTTGATCCCAGAGCATCCCCTGCGTCGGGCAGCGCTCCTGGCGCTGGAGGAGCAGTCGTAATTTAGGCCCCGGCCTTCGGGGGAGCCTTCGGCCCTCCCGCTCGGTGCATTTCCTCAAGAGGCAGCATGGTTTGAAGTGGAAAAAGAACCGCCTCTTGAGGAAAAGACCTCGTCGGCCTACGGCATCGTCCGAGACTCGATCACCAAGTGTGTCGCCGTGGATTGCCGGGTATCGCCTTTCTTCGCAACAACGAATGGTGCGGGAGATCTGCCCGATGAAGAAAGCCGTACCAGGCACGTCCCGTCGGAGAGGGGCCCTTACAAGAGCCCTCGCTCCCGCATCCAGGCGTCGTTGAAGATCGTGCTCAGATAGCGGGTTCCCGAGTCGGGGAACAGTGTGACGATCCGGCCCCCCTGGCAGTCCATCGCCTCTGCAACCCGGCGCACGCCCCACAGGGCCGCCCCGGATGAACCTCCGGCCAGAATAGCCTCCACACGTGCCAATTCCCGCGTGGCGAGAAAGGCCTCCCGGTCCGACACGCGGAGCAAGTCGTCCAACAGATCGAACTCCGGGCACTCGATGATTTCTTCATCGCCCAGACCCTCGATCAGGTACGGACCCGGCTCTATCAGGCGCCGGTCATGGAACCAGTCGAAAAAGACCGACCCTTCGGGATCGATCGCCACAATCTTGATCGAAGGATCCTGCTCCTTGAGGTACCGCCCCGCACCACAGATCGTGCCCCCGGTCCCGATGCCGGCCACCAGCACGTCGATTCGGCCGTCCATCTGCTCCCAGATTTCGGGCCCGGTGGTTCGGTAGTGGGCCTCGCTGTTGACACGGTTGTTGTGCTGATCAGGAAACCACCAGTCCGGGTTTTCGGCCGCCAGTCGTCTGGCCTTCTGGTTGTAGCTTTCAGGGTCCTCGGACGGCAGATGACCGTCAACCAGCACAAGATCGACGCCCATGGCCCGGAGGCAATCCAGCTTCTCCTTCGAGGTCCGCTGCCGGACGACCATCGTACAGTTCAAGCCCTCGAGTTCGGCCATCATCGCCAAACCCATCGCCGTATTGCCCGAGGAACTCTCGACGATCGTTCCTCCGGGCGCCAAGTCCCCCTTTTCCAGGGCCTGTTCGACCATGAAGCGGGCAATGCGATCCTTGACGCTGCCCATCGGATTGAGGAATTCCAACTTGGCGAAGACCTCGCAGCCGAGACCCTCCACACTCCGGTGCAGCCGCACCAGCGGCGTCCAACCCACGGCCTCGGAGATCTGGTCGAAAACGCGTTTATCGTTCATGGCCGGCGATTATACCGACAAATTATGGCCGGATTGTGGTCGAAACCAGATACACTCTTGCAATACCCCACCTCGGGGCTCGGAGTAATCGATGAAAGCCTTTTTCCAGTTCATGGCTCTTTCCCTCGCTTTCTTGCCTGCTGCCGTTGCAACCGCACAATTACCGTCCCAGTACGATCTCCGCGACGTCGACGGCCAGAACCTGGTGACGTCGGTCAAATCGCAGTCGGGCGGCACCTGCTGGACTTTCGGCGCCATGGCGGCGATGGAGGGCAATCTGCTGATGACCGGGGCATGGG
>JBDLIO010000006.1:0-15332 GCA_039714865.1 Acidobacteriota bacterium
TCGAGAATCAGACGGCCCTTGCCGAGGCCGAACTGGAGTACTACGACCGCAAGGACACCTCGGTCTTTGTTTTCTTTGAGGTCGAAGATCCGTCGGTTCTGCCTGAAAGCCTCAATGTGCCTGAGGGCGAAACTGCGCATTTGATGATCTGGACGACGACGCCCTGGACGCTGCCGGCCAATCTGGCGGTTGCGGTTGCCGCAACGGCGGATTATGGGTTGTATCGAATCAACCATGACGGCCGCGCGACTCTGGTCGTCATGGCGGAGAACCTCAAAGAGAAGGTCTTGGGGCCGGACGCCGAACTTCAGGGACGATGCCGGGGCGCCGACCTGGTCGAGGGCGGTGTGCGCTATCGGCACCCGTTCATCGACCGTGTTTCTCCGGTTGTGGTCGCCGATTACGTCACGCTGGAAGACGGGACCGGCATGGTTCACACGGCGCCCGGACACGGCGCAGAGGACTACATGACCGGACTCAAAGAAGGGCTGGACATCTACTGCCCCGTATTGGGTGACGGCACATTTGACGAAACTGCCCCCGAGTGGTTGCGCGGCAAGTCCGTCTGGGCGGGCAACCCCCTGGTTGTCGAGAGTCTGAGATCCAGCGGGCGCCTCTTCCGTGACGAGGTCTTCAGCCACAGCTACCCCCACGACTGGCGCGGCAAGACGCCGACCATCTTCCGGGCGACCGAGCAGTTCTTCGTCGCGGTCGACAACCGCTACGGCGAGGGCGGGAAGAGCCTGCGCCAGCGGGCCGAGGCATCAACCGAATCCGGGATCGAATTCGTGCCCGGGTGGGGTCAGAAACGGTTTGGTGGAATGATCGAGAGTCGCCCGGATTGGTGCATCTCTCGTCAGCGCTCCTGGGGCCTGCCGATCCCCGCCTTCTTGACGGCCGATGGCGAGGTCCTGTTGACTGAAACTTCGGTCAAGGCAGTTGCCGCCCAGGTACGGGCCCATGGATCGGACCTCTGGTTCACCGCGACACCTGAGGCGCTCCTCGCCGATTACGACCCCTCCAACGATATCGGTGCGCCGGATTCGGTGCGGGCGGCGGGGCGTGAGGGATTGAGTCGTTTACAGAAGGGCGCCGACATCTTCGACGTCTGGTTCGAGTCGGGCTCATCGTGGAACGGTGTTCTCAGGGAGAGAGGCATCGGCTATCCGGCTGATCTCTACCTCGAAGGTTCCGATCAGCACAGAGGTTGGTTCCAACTCTCGTTGTTGCTTGGACTGGGTGCGACCGGCCAGAGCCCGTTCAAGACAGTCCTGACCCACGGCTTCATCGTTACCGGTTCTGGTGAGAAGATGTCCAAGAGCCTGGGCAACACCATCGAGGTCGAAGATCTGCTCAAGCAACACGGGGCGGACATCGCCCGCTGGTGGGTTGCCTCGCTGAACTATTTCAACGACGCGAAGGTCGAGTGGGAGTTTTTCCGGTTGGCCTCGGAAGAGTACCGCAAGGTCCGCAACACCATCCGTTTCATGCTGGGCAATCTGGCGGACTTCGATCCGGAGACCGACCGGGTGACCTTCGGGCCCGAGGATTCGCAGTCGCTGGACGCCTGGGCGATGGGCCGCGTGGCGGATTTGATCCGGGAGGTCAACGAAGCCTACCTCGGCTACCAATTCAAGCGCGTGCGCGAGGCCATCTTCAACTTCTGCAACGATACGATGAGCGCGGTCTACATGGCGGCGGTCAAGGACCGGCTCTACTGTGATCGGGCCGATTCCAAACACCGACGCCGGACTCAGACCGTGCTGTATGAAGCGGCGAGTGCTCTGATCCGCCTGATGGCGCCGATTCTTGTCCACACCGCGGACGAGGCCTGGCTGGCGCTCCACGGTGACGAGCAGGATTCCGAGCGCTGCGTGCACCTGGAGGTGCTGCCTGAGGCCCCGGAGGTCGTCGTAGATGCCGGTTGGACCGCCGTGTTCGACGTGCGGTCCGAGGTCCTGCGGGCCTTCGAACAGGCCAAGGAGTCCATGGAGATCTCCAATCCGATGGATGCAGGCGCCAGAGTAAGCCTCGAGGCCGGGCAACGAACCGCTATCGAGCCCTTTATGGCGGAACTGGTTGATCTGTGCGGCATGAGCCGTTTCGAACTGGTCGAAGGTGATGTGCTCGGTGTAGAGATCCTCGACCTCAGAAACGAGCCGCGCTGCGAGCGGTCCTGGAAGAGGGATGGCACGGTTCGGGAGCGCTCCGACGGCGGCATGCTGTCGCAGCGCGACGCCGAAGCCGTAGGGGTGGAGTAGGAGCTGTCGGCTATCAGCTCTCAGCTATCAGCTGTAGCGTGGGCCTTGGCCAATCACGGGGGTCGATGAAGAATGAGCGAGAGGACCTGGATCTGGCGAGTGGTGGCGTGGCCGGCCCGGTTCTGGAAGCGATTTATTTCTCCATTCATGCCGCCGGCCTGCCGCTTCGAACCGACCTGCTCGGTCTATGCCGCCGAGGCCATCGAGCGTCACGGACTGCGGGGCCTGTGGCTCGCCGTTATCCGCCTGCTCAAGTGCCAGCCCTTCCACCCAGGGGGGTATGATCCGGTTCCCGGCGCCTCTGCCGATTCCGAGGACGACGGTCCTCGGAATGTCGATTCCGATTGATACGCTATGATCCCCGCCGGAGGTGGCCCGATGGCCCGTTTTTTCTCTCGCTCATTTTTCTTTCTTGCTGTGCTGTGTTCGGTGACCCCGATTTTCGTGCAGGCCCAGGTGATCAACGAATACGTTGCCAACCACACAGGCTACCCCGACACGTATGAATATATCGAGATTTTCGGCAGCCCTTCGACCGATTACTCTGATCTGGCGATCATCGAGATCGAAGGTGATGTCAGCACCTCGACGGGAACGATCGGTTACATCGACCAGGTCTTCGCGGTTGGCGCCACCGACGGCGGCGGTTACTGGATGACGGCGTATCTCACCGACAAGCTGGAAAACGGCAGCATGACCCTGCTGCTCGTGGACGGTTTTACCGGGGCCGTGGGTGACGATGTCGACGCAAACAACGACGGCGTCATGGACACCGTGTTCTGGTCCACCATCGTCGATCAGGTCTCGGTGTGGGACGGGGATGCGGGCGACGGGATGTACGGCGCGGTGGTCCTGTCCTCCAGCATGGACGGTGACTTCTACACGCCCGGTGGTGCGTCCCGGATTCCCAACGGTACGGATACCGACACCGTGGACGACTGGCGGCGCAACAATTTCTTCGGCGACGGTATCCCCGGCCTGACCGGTTCGACCTCACCCGGAGAGGCCTACAATACCCCGGGAACGGAGAATGACTGGATTCCGGTGCCCGAACCCATGATCAACGAATTCGTGCTTGGCCACTTTGGGTCGGATGATCACGAATTCATCGAGATCTTCGGCATGCCGGAGACCTTCTACACGGACTACTGGATCCTCGTCATCGATGGCGACCAGGAAGATGCGGGACACATCGACAACGCATTCCGGGCCAGCCTGACGGGTGGTGGGGGCGCTTTTGCGACTGCATTCCTCGTTGACAACTTCGAGGGGAATTCGACGACGATCCTCCTGGTCAAGGATTTCACCGGCGCCGCCGGTGACGACCTCGACAGCAACGACGACGGCGCACTGGACGTCTCACCCTGGAGTGAAATCACCGACGGTATTGCCGTTACGGACGGGGACGCCGGAGATTTCGCCTATGCGACCTTGGTCCTCGATCGCAATTTTGACGGTATGAATACGCCGGTCCTCGGTGCGTCGCGCTTCCGTTCCGGCATCGACAGCGATACCGCTGCCGACTGGATTCGGAACGATTTCGACGGAGCAGGCTTGCCAGGTTTCGTGGGCACCATCACCAGCGGTGAAGCCTACAATACGTATCGGTTGGCCAACCGCGTGACGGTCGAGGACTATTACGCCGCGGTCGATGACGGGTCACAGGCGACTCTCCGCAGCACGGTCCACAGCGCGATCAAGGACCACATCCGGCACGAATACACCACGGACAGCACCGACACCTGGGACATCCTCATTGAAGCCGACGAGGACCCGGGCGATGCTTCCAACATCTTGACCGTCTATAAGAACTCATCCGTCGACAGTGGTTATAACCGCGAACACACCTGGCCGAAGAGCTTCGGTTACCCGGACGAAACCCTCTCCAACTCCCCCTATACCGATTGCCATCAGCTGATGCTGGCGGACGAATCCTACAATACGGCACGGTCCAACCGGGCCTTCGGGACCTGTTCCCTTGCCTGTTCCGAGTACGTGACCGACGTCAACAACGGCGTGGGCGGGGGTGCCGGCGTCTATCCCGGGAACTCCAATTGGGGCACGGGTACTGCGGCAACAGGGGTCTGGGAGGCCTGGATCGACAAGCGCGGGGACGTCGCCCGGGCGCAGCTGTATCTCGACCTCCGTTACGAGGGCGGCGTGCACGGATTCGTCGGCACTGCCGAACCCGACCTGATCCTGACGGATAACACCGGTTTGATCGCCGCTTCCCAGACGGGTTCGAACGAGAGCACGGCCTACATGGGCAGGCTCGCGGTCCTCTTGCAGTGGGCGGCGGAAGATCCTGTATCCATCGACGAACTCGATCGGAACGAGGTTATCTACAAGCACCAGGGCAACCGCAATCCATTTGTCGATCATCCCGAATGGATTTCCTGCATCTTCGAGGGAACGGGCTGCGGTGGAGCGATCTTCGGAAACGGTTTCGAGGACGGAACAACCGACGCCTGGAGTTCAACCACACCTTGAACCGCGCCGAGGAAGACCATCCCGCCGAAAGACTGGGCCTGGAGCGATTGAAGCGCCGGGTTGCAGATTTCGAGCCCCGGCTTCTTGGCGGTGATCGAAGAGCGGCCGTCGCGGTGATTTTCAGGCTTGGCGCCGAGGGGGCCGAGGTGTTGCTGATCCATCGGGCGGAGCACCCCAAGGATCCATGGTCGGGACATATTTCTTTTCCCGGAGGGCGGATGGATCCCGAGGACGAGAGCGCGCTGGCCGCCGCCGTCAGGGAGACCGACGAGGAGATCGGCCTGGATCTGTCTGCAGAGGCCGTTCATCTGGGGCGATTCTCTGATCTCCAGGCCGTGGCGAAAGGGCGTCGCCTGGGCCTCGTGATCGAGCCCTTCGCCTTTGAACTTCGAGGCTCGGAGACCCTGGTCATCAACCACGAGGTTCAGGAGGCCTTTTGGCTGCCGTTGTCGTTTCTGACCGAGAGGAGTCATCGTTCCTCGCTTGAGTACACGATCGACTCCGGGATCGTTCGGCTCCCCTGCTATCACTGGGGCGGGAGGGTCCTGTGGGGGTTGACCCTGCGAATTCTCGACGAAGTTATCGAGATCCTGACCGGGGAAACACCGGACGACTGGCCGTCCGAAAAGACCGGCAAAACCGATCTTCGGTAAACTCATTCACGCCTGCCGGATCAAGGAAATACTGGGCGGCGAGGTGTTATACTCCGACCCCGTCGGCCTTTTGCTTCAACATCAGTCTGGGCGGGGCAATCAGTTTACAAAGGTGGGCGGATCGGCCCGCCCGAAACCAACGCGGAGGAGACAATAATGAAAAGGCAACACGGTTCGTTCTCTCTTATCGGTCTTGTGGCAACTTTGGGTCTGTGCCTTGTGGTTGGTACGGCAGGGGCTGACGACATCGCCTGGGACATGGTGGACAGCGACAGTCATAACCTGGTCAGCTACAGCACCGACGCACCTGTATTCAATAACCCCGGCGACGGGTTCCAGAAGTACGCGGCGGTTCAGCAGGTGTGCCCGCCCGTCCCCGATCCCAATCTCAACAACATTCCGTGGTCCTTGGTCGACGATTCCGTCTGCATATATCCGGAGGACTCGGGCGGTATCATTGATACCATGACGGACTTTGACGAGTTCTTCGGCGTCACCGACACCGAAAACGACGACAACTCCGGCCCCGTCAGCGCGACCTGGGTCTTCAACATCAGCTCGGCGGTGGACAACCTGGAGTTGCATGTCGATCTGGCCGCGATGGGCAACTACGAGGATCCTGAGGACAGTTTCGTGTGGACCTACCAGGTCGATGCCGGTGCGGTCGAGACCTTCCTGACGGCGGTTGCCGACGAAGATGGCATGTTGACGTACACGATGGCGGACGGCACGACCCGGGACCTTGATGATCCGCTGGTCGTGAACGGGACCACGCTTACGAATCACTTCCAGACTTTCTCGACCTCTATTCCTGCGGGTTCGCAATTGACGGTCGTCCTCACAGCCGTGACCGATGGCGGTTACGAGGGCTACGCGGTCCGCGACATTCTGGTCACCGATTTCGATCCAGCGCAAGGAGGCGGGCAGCCCATTCCGACGTTGTCGATGGCTGGGATCGCCGCGATGGCTCTCTTGTTGATGGCAGCAGGCATGGTGCTGTTCCGACGCTTGCGCTGACCGGGTTCGGCACCTGAGGTGCCGGGGACATGGCAACCAACCACCCTCGGTAGAGGGGGTTTCTCGAACAAAGGAGTGAAGTATGCGCTTGATTCATCTGTCTCTCGTGGTTTGCCTCGTGGCAGTTTCTATTGTCGCCGTGGCCCAAGAACCGATTCCGGTCTCGGATGTTCGTCAGAATGACCCGAACGGCGCCCCCGTGATGCTCGACCAGATCGTCACAGTTCAAGGTGTCGTCACGGTCCCAACGGGTGTTTTTAATACCTCCCGCACGGATGTCTACATCCAGGACGACACCGGTGGCATCATGTTCTACAACCCCCAGCCCGTCATGACGTACAACGCCGGGGACGAGGTCAAGGTGACCGGGACGGTATCAGCCTACAATGGTATGACCCAGATCGAGCCGATTACCGCCGAACTGATCGGCGTGGGTCGTCCCGAGCCGGAACCGGTGCTGCTCACCTGTGCCGAATTGAGAGATTCCTACGACTTCGGCACCAACATCGAGCCCAACGAGGGTCGGTTGATCCGCCTCAATGGCGTCACCTGGGATGGCGGCAACTACGCCCTGATGGATGACACCGGAACGGCAATGATGTACATCGACCCGGACACCGGCATCCCGTGGCCGGACGGAGAATTCAACGTTCTCGGTGTGATGAAACAGTACGACGACGCCGGTGACGAAGGGCCCTGGTACCTCGGCTATGAGGTGCTTCCACGCTACATCAGTGACATCACCTTTGGTTCCGGACCGCAGTTCCTGACATATCCGATTCAGACCGATGTAGCCATGGGTGGCGCCACGATCTCGTGGACGACCGACGCCGAGTGCGAGACATGGCTGGAATACGGGACGACGACCAACTTCGAGATGGATCCGGTCGAACTCGGCAATTCGACCTTGAACCACGAGGTGGTGCTGACCGGTTTGTCCTCGGCAACGGTGTACTACGTCCGGGCGGTGGCCACCGACGGTACGGATTCGATCGCGAGCCCGGCGATTACGATCGTCAGCCCGTCGGAACAGTCCTCGGGCCAGATTGACGTCTTCTTCTCCCAGAGTGTCGACACCACCTACTCGACCGGGGTTGATGCCGTACAGACCAACCTGGCCAACCGCATGGTCGACCGCATCAACGCCGCCACGTCGTCCATCGACTTCTGCTTCTTCTCCTTTACTCACGATGACGTCGGCGACGCTCTGGTCGAGGCGCACAACCGTGGGGTCGACGTCCGGGTGATCTACGAGATCTTCGATCCCGTGATCAACGTGTTGACCGTTGCGGGCATCGAGGTCCGGACCGACCCCGACGACGAGCACGAGAACATGCACAACAAATTTGCGGTCTTTGACGCCGGAGATGGTGTCGAGACCAACGACTACGTCTGGACCGGGTCCTGGAACGCCTCGTACAACGGCACCGAAAACAATGCCGAGAACGCCTTGACGATTCAGGACGCCGCTCTGGCGGCTGCCTACACCATCGAGTTCGAGGAGATGTGGGACGGCAACTTCTCATATTTCACAGAGGACAACACCCCCCACCGGTTCTTGATCGGCGGCCGGAAGGTCGAACAGTACATGAGTCCGCAGGATGGCATGCCTGATCCGATCGTGGCCTTGATGGATTCGGCTGACACCGATATGTTTTTCTCCATATACAGCTATACACACGACGTGGTCTTCAATGCGATGACGGACCGTTTCGATGCCGGGGTCGCGGTGCGCGGCGTGTGTGATGCCGACGCCTCCGAATACGGTCGGTACCAGGATTTGGCGGACCATGGGGTCGACGTCGTGCTCGACAATGTCGAACAGGGCGGTCTCGACCAGTTGTTGCATCACAAATATCTGATGGCCGATCCTTTGTCGGCCGATTCGGACCCGACCGTCGTCACTGGTTCCTACAACTGGACTTTCACGGCAGCGACCTACAAGAACGAGAACGTCTTGATTATCCACGATGCCACTATCGTCAATCTCTTTTTCCAGGAGTGGATGGCGCGTTACAAGGAAGCCGGCGGAACCTGGGATGCAGAGATGCCCGGGATGGAAACACCGATCTACATCGCTGCGGCTGCTGCCTATCCGAACAATACCCCGCCGTGGGCCTCGGATCTGGGCATCACCAATAACAGTGACGAAGAACTGACCTATAAGATGCAGTTCCTGCCGCGCGGCGCCGACAACACCGACGTCGCCTTTACCGAAGACATGACTCTCGCCGCGAACAGCAGCGTCAGTTACGTCGATGTCTGGAACACCTTTGCCGGCGAAGGATCGGGCGCCATCAACGTCACCGTCAGCAATGCCAACGTTGCTTCGGTCACCAGCCGCATCTACACCACAACCGACGAGGGAACCCTGGGACAGAGCTTTGTCGGGAAGAGGGGCACAGCCCCGGCCAAGATCGACAGTGGTGATGTGGCCCGCCTCGGTTTCCTCGCACAAAACAGTGAGTTCCGCACCAACGTCGGCTTCATGAACGCCGGTGCTGCCTCAATCACCGTCAATGCCGAGTTCTTCGACGTTGAAGGCGCCTCCCTCGGCACGAGCAGTATCGACCTGCCGCCGTACTCCAACAACCAGTGGAACAAGGCTTTCATTACCCAGGTTGGCGCCAACGATGTCGATTCGGGCGCATTCATCGATGTGTGGTCCGATTCGGCCGACGCTTCCTTCCTGGCCTATGCATCGGTCATTGACAATGCTTCCGACGATCCGACAACCATCTGGCCCTTTGACAACGCCGAGATGGTAGGCGGCGGTGGACTCGACTGCACTCCGATCTGGATTGCAGCTGCGGCCTCATACCCCGACAACACGCCTCCTTGGGCATCGGATGTCGGCATCACCAACCTCGGAGCCGAGGAACTGAGCTTCAAGTTCCAGTTCCTGCCGCGCGGGCAAGATAACTCCAGCGTTGACTTCAGTGAGAGCTTCACGCTTGGTGGAAACCAGGCGATCGCCTATTCCGACATTTGGAACGACCTGGCCGGCGGCCAGGGCGCCGGCGCCATCAACGTCTGCGTCGATAACGGTGACAATGCCGGTGTCGTCAGCCGGATCTACTCGACCGGTGACAATGGCACCTACGGTCAGAGCTTTGACGGTATGCGCGGTGGTGCACCTGCCAAGGTGGTCACTGGTGAGAAGGTTCGACTGACTTACCTCTTCCAAAACGACGCCTATCGAACCAATGTCGGTTTCATGAACGCCGGCGCCAATACGGTATTTGTTCAGGGTGAATTCTTCGACTCAGAGGGCAATTCGCTGGGCATCAAGGGCGTCAATCTGAAGCCGTATTCCAACTTCCAGTGGAACAAGGCCTTCACTCTGGACCCGATTTTTGCCGCCGATATCGAAGCGGGTTACGTTGATGTCTGGACCGACACGCCCGCTGCCGACTTCTTGACCTATGCATCGGTTGTCGACAACGGAACCGACGATCCAACCACCATTTGGCCATTCTAGGCATCTGATAAACCAACAAATATGGGGGCTTCGGCCCCCATATTTTTTTGACTGATCTGAGGGAATTTCATCCGCCAGAATCGCTCAGATTAGGTTAAAGTACCGGAGGTTTGAAAATCATTCCCCGGAGGGTGGAGTCATGAAACAGTTTCTCATTTTGGTGTGTGTGGCGGCGACGGCAACGGTTGGTCTTGCCCAGGGTGTGACGACAGGCGCCCTCTCGGGTGTGGTCACGGACCCCAATGGTGAGCCGCTCCCGGGGGCAACGGTGGTGGCGGAACTCTTGACCACCGGAACTCGTTACAACACGACCACCGATGGTTCCGGACGGTTTCGCCTGGCCAATACCCGGGTTGGAGGACCCTACCAGGTCAACGTCAGCATCCCAGGCCTGCAGAGTCGGGAGATCGGCAATATCTTTGTGTCTCTCGGCGAGATCACCAATGTCAACGTTATCCTGACTCTCGAGGCTGCACACGAGGAGATCGAGGTCGTCGCCACCTCGGTTCTGATCAGTCCCTCGCGGCTCGGCGCCGCCAGCAACGTCGGCACCGATGTGCTTGAGGCGCTGCCGACCATCGGCCGGGGCTTCGAGGATTTCGCTCGCACGAATCCCATGATCATGGTGCAACCTGATCGGGAGGACGGTCCCACCGTAATTTCGGTTGCAGGCCGCAACAACCGCTACAACAACATTCAGATCGACGGCGCCGTCAACAACGATCTCTTTGGTCTCGCTGCCAGCGGGACCCCGGGTGGTCAAAGCGAGACGACGACGATTTCCCTGGATTCGATCCAGGAGTTGCAATTGGTCATTGCTCCATTCGATGTCCGACAGGGTGGGTTTTCCGGCGGCGGCATCAACGCGATCACGCGCTCGGGGACCAACGAGGTGCACGGTTCGGTGTATTCGTTCTTTCGTGACGACGGCATGATCGGGGACGGCCCGAAGGACTTCCCCGAGTTCGGCACCTATCAGGACCTCAACTACGGTTTCCGCCTCGGTGGACCGATCGTCAAGGACAAGGTGTTCTACTTTGTCAACGCGGATATCTCGCGGCGTGAAAAACCGGCCGGATATTCAATCGACGGTTCGACCGGTCTTCCCTTCGCCAACGGTACCCTCGGCGCCGAGGCCGAGCGCTTTCGCTCGATCATGGCCGGCTACGGTCACGACATCGGTGGCAACCAGGAATTCACCCGCAACACGGACAGCGACAAGCTTTTCGCCCGCGTGGACTTCAATCTGAGTGACAACCACAATTTGACGGTTCGCCACAACTGGGTCAGCGCTGACAATGTGCGCCTGTACCCAAGCGACAGCACCTACGCCTTCCCGAGTTACGCATACAACTTCACCAACGAGACCAACTCCACCGTCTTCCAGTTGGACTCGATCTTCGGTGACTCGATGTTCAACCAGGCCCGAGTGACCTACCAGACCATCAAGGACCGACGTGCCCCCGGCTCGATCTTTCCCAGGGTTGCCGTGACCGAATTGGATGACGAAAGCCACGGGTTTGTCACCGGCGCCGAGCGCTACTCGACCTACAACTCACTCGATCAGACGATCATCGAGATCACCGACGACTTCACATTTTTCGTCGGGGACCACGAACTGGTAATCGGCACGCACAACGAGATCTTCAAATTCAAGAATCTCTTCATTGAGAACGGTTTCGGCTCCTACGAATTCTATACGCTGGACGATCTGGAGGCAGGCATTGCCAGCCGCTACTACTACACCTATTCCGCCGACGATGAACCCCACGATCAGTTCAACGCCTACCAGTTGGGTTTTTACGGCGGCGACACCTGGCATGTGGCCGACAATGTCAACCTGATCTTTGGGCTGCGGGTGGATATTCCGAAGTTTCCCGATGCGCCCAATCGCAACCCCGCAACCGAGGACCTCTTCGGCTATCGAACCGACGTTGTGCCCGACGGCAACGAGTTGTGGTCGCCGCGCTTCGGCTTCAACTGGGATATCGCGGGTCAGGGCAAGATGCAGCTTCGGGGCGGGGTCGGTGTCTTCTCCGGTCGCTCGCCCTACGTCTGGATCTCCAACAACTATGCCCGCAACGGCCTCGAGCAGGTGTCGATCAGCGCTTATGGTGAGATCCCGTTCAACCCCGATCCGTACGATCAGCCCACCGAGATCCCGGGCGCTCAGACCTCGACGCAGGAGGTCAACCTGATCGACCCCAACTTCGAGTTCCCGCAGGTGACGCGCTACAACCTGGCCTACGACCACCAGTTGCCCTGGTGGAATATGGTCGCTTCCGTCGAAGCGGTCTATGCCGACAGCCAGAGCGAGATCCTCTACAAGAACTTGAATCTGGAACAGACAGGGACGACGTTTGATGGCCGCCCCTATTACGAAAGAGTCAGCGACGACTTCTCCGGCGCCTACTTCCTGACCAATACCGCAGGGGGTGAGCAGACCAATGTCTCCTTCAAGATCGAAAAGCCGTTCCGCGATGGGTTCTGGGGCTACGTGTCCTACGCCTGGGGTGATTCCAATGTAGTCAACGAGGGCACCTCCTCGCGTGCCGTATCCAACTGGCGTTACATGGAAACCGCCGATCCCAACAATATGACGCTCAGCCGTTCGGACTACGAGGTCAAGCATCGCTTCAATGCGTCGCTTTCGTACCGGTTCAACCGTGACAGTGCCTGGTCGACTTCGGTTTCGGCCTTCTACAACCACCAAAGCGGTCGTCCGTTCTCGGTACTGGCTTATTCTTCCGGCTACAGCTTCAACGGCGACGATTACAGATACAACGATCTGTTCTACGTGCCGGCGAGCGAAGGCGAAGTGGTCATCCAGGGCGGCACCTGGGAGGACCTCAATGCCTTCATCAATATGGCCGGGTTGAACAAATACCGGGGACAGATTGCGCCTCGTAACGCCAGCGTGGGGCCGTGGCGGACCGATCTGGATATCAAGGTCGCACAAAATATCCCGGTCGGATACGGCGAACTGGAACTCTCCCTGGATATCGCCAATTTCTTGAATCTGTTGGATTCGGAATCAGGCCACGTCCGGTACGTGCCCTTCGGAAATGTTCAGGCGGTGCGCTACGCCGGTGAACAGGCGGACACCGGTCTGCCCATCTACCAGTTGCGCTACGCCGTATCCAACCCGGAAGAGTATCCGATCTTCGAACTCGACCAGGTGCGCTCACGTTGGCGCGCAAAAATCGGCCTGCGCTGGAGTTTCTGAGCATTCAGCAATGCTCAGAAACCGTAGGGGCACGGCGTGCCGTGCCCCGGGATGTGCCGTACACGGGTCCCGCCGCAATTCGATCGGGGGACAGATTCAGGATCCCTCATCCCTGATCCCTGAGAAGGAAATTGATGCGAACCGAGGGACCAGCAGACGCGTACTGTTTTTATGAGATCTCCCGATCGGAGAATCATTGAAGTTGGAGTCAACAATGAGGCAGAATTTCACCAGTTCAATCAAGGCCGGACTCTGCGCCCTGGCGCGGGGCATCGATTCGACCCGCCGCATGACCCTCAACCTGCTTTTCTTGGCGGTCATTGCTGTTTTGATCGTCGTCGCCTTCTCCGGAGGCGGCCCTGATGTGCCGAAGAGCGCGGCGCTCGTGGTGGCGCCGGCCGGTAACCTGGTCGAGCAACTTGGTGGCGATCCGGTCGAAAAGATGAAACAGGAAATGATGGGCGGCGGTGAACCGGAAACCCTGCTCAAGGACCTCGTCGATGCCGTCTCCCTGGCGAAGGAGGACGAGCGGATCAAGGCGCTCGTGCTCGACCTCAACCAGATGGGAGGCGCCGGCCTGACGAAGCTCCAGGATCTCGGGCTTGCCATCGACGACTTCAAGAGCTCCGGGAAGACGGTGATCGCAACCGCCGACAACTACTCGCAGTCTGGATATTATCTCGCGGCCCACGCCGACGAGATCTACCTCCACCCGATGGGCATGGCCATTCTTGATGGTTTTGGGCGCTATCGGACCTACTACAAGGACGGTATCGACCGGTTGGAGCTGGACTGGAACATCTTCAAGGTCGGGACCTTCAAGTCTGCGGTAGAACCCTATCTGCGCAACGACATGTCTCCGGCGGCGCGCGAGGCCAACATCGAGTGGATGAGCGATCTGTGGCGTGCTTTTCTCACGGATACTTCAGAAGCTCGAGGGTTGCCGCTTGAAAAGCTGATCGCATATTCCGAGGACATCGGCGCCTTGATCGAAACCGTCGGCGGTGATACCGCCAAGGCTGCGCTCGATGCGGGTCTGATCGACACCATCGCAACCCGTGATCAGGTTCGTGACCACCTGATTGAGCTGGTCGGCGAGGACGAGGACTCGCACTCCTACCATCGGGTCAGTGTCAACGAATACCTTGAATCCGAAGGAGGAGACCGTACGGGAGCCAAGGCGAAGGGAGACCTTGTGGGGGTGGTCGTCGCCCGGGGAATGATTCTCGGCGGATCACAGCCGCCTGGAAAAATCGGCGGTGATTCGACATCGGCCCTGATTCGACAAGCCCGCCAGAATGACGACATCAAGGCCATCGTGCTGCGGGTCGACAGTGGCGGGGGCAGCGCGTTCGCGTCGGAGATCATCCGCCGTGAGTGTCAGCTGGCGAAGGAGCAGGGCAAACCGGTAGTTATTTCGATGGGCAGCGTTGCCGCCTCCGGCGGCTACTGGATTTCGATGGCCTCCGACGAGATCTGGGCCCACCCGACGACGATCACCGGCTCCATCGGCATTTTCGGGATGTTCCCGACCTATCAGAAACCCCTGGCCAAGTACCTTGGGATGCGGGTTGACGGTGTCGGTACGACGAGCCTTGCCGGCGCTTTTCGGCCTGACCGGGAGCTGGACCCAGAGATCGGCAGGATCATCCAGTCCATCATCGACAAGGGCTACGACGAGTTCATCTCTCTGGCCGCCGAGGCACGAGGTGTGACCCCGGAGGATATCGACCGCATCGCACAGGGGCGTGTGTGGAGCGGGGAAGACGCCCACAGCCTGGGTCTTGTCGATCAACTCGGCGGTCTGGATGACGCCATAGCCTCTGCCGCCGCTCTGGCCGATCTGGGTGATGAATTTTCGGTGAAGTTCATCAAGAAAGAGCTGGATTTCAAGCAGAAACTGATGGCCGGCATGTTCGCGACCGCAGGCGGTGTTTTCGGCCAAGAAAATCAGGTTGGCGCTCATACCCCTGTGCCGCACCGAGAGGTCCTGCGGTTGATCGAGGAACAATTCGAGCTTCTTGATGAGTTCAACGACCCGAACGGCATCTATGCCTATAGCTGGCTTGAGGTGGACTAGCCCGCCCTTCTCACCGGTTTTCGTCGCGAGGGGCGGAAGACGTGGTGAGATTCAGTGTTTTCGCAGAATGAGCGAATGAGGCGTACCCGACGGTACGTTGATTGAGCGATTTCAAGAAAACGCT
>JBDLIO010000007.1:0-15179 GCA_039714865.1 Acidobacteriota bacterium
CACTACTCTCTAGAAACGCTCGATGATGCCGAACAGCTGGGATATCGACATCAACTGGCAGTTGACTTCGCCCACGCCGATGATTCTCAGGACGACAGAGTTCGGGAAAGGTTCGGAATCAATCCCTACATCGGCTGGGACCTTCAACTGGCCGCCATTCTCAGGGGACGATACTGATGCCGGCTGAAAGCTCTTTTCGGTTCGAGCGCCTCTGCGACGATCATTGGCCGGCCCTTCAGGATCTTTTCTTGAAGGTCTTCCACAAACAGGTCAACATCAAATACCTCCGGCGGAAATACGACACCTCATATACCGGAGTGAAACACCTGACCTACCTCGCCTTCGACGATGAAAGGCCGATCGCCTTCTACGGCGCACTCCCCCAGAGCTTTTCATTCGGAGGCGAGACCTTTCTCGGCGTGCACACTTGCGATTCCATAACCCTGCCGGAATACCAACGTCGGGGGCTCCACGGTACCCTGGCCAAAAAGGCCTACGCCTTGATGCGCGACCACGGTGTACGATTCGTCTACGCTTTCCACAGTGACGCCACTTTGAGAGCCTGCGCCCCCCTGGGTTGGCAGACCCACCACCGGATGCAAGCCCACCGCATCCCGACCGGCATGCCACCGTTAGCCACGGCCTTCCATCGAACGCCCCTGCTGGGCCGCCTGCACGATCGGCTGGGCAGACGGGTCCTCCAAGGCCGAGCTTCAGCCCCGGGCACCTTTGAAAACTCAGGCGCCACCAGTGGCGCGATGAGCGTTCGTTATTCGGCGGAATTCTTCGCCTACAAAAAATTCACAGCCAACGCCATCGTCGATTTCGGCGGATGCCGGGCCTGGGTTCGATCCGGTCCGGGGCTGTGGGTCGGCGACCTCCATTTCGAGGACTGCAAAGCCCTGGATCATGGCATCGTAAGCCTCAACAAGCTGGCACGACGACTTGGCTGCGGCCACATCCTCTTCCAGACATCACCGGGAACGGCCCTGAACAGCGAGCTCCGTTCGAGGTACCAGGGCATCGATTCCTGGATCGTCGGTTGGCTCCCCTTTGTTGATGACCTCTCCACCGACTCCTGGCAGACCAATTTCGGCGGCCTCGATACATTTTAATCAGCGATCCCGACGAAGGACTCCGTACAAAAACCTCGGCCGCGACGGATCCAACATCGCGGCGGCACCCTTCAGCGTCTGGACCGACAACAACGACACCACCCCGTCATCGGCCTGAAAAATATGGCCTCCGGAACAGCGGGCACCACCGAAATCGACCAGCCTGCCGCACTCAGGGCAGAGCATCAGCATCGTCCGCCTCCGCCTCAAGTCCCAGGATCATGCCCAGCGTCACCCACTGGGCGACGACACTCCCGATCAGGGCGCCGATAGCACCGAGGGTCTGGAGCAGCACGACCGACACAACAAGATTGGTCCCGGCCCCGGCGAAACTGATGACGACCACCACCCTTTCCTGCCCGGCACGATAGAGGCGATAGACCTGCGTGGCAAACCCGAACACCGGCAGGACGAGTAATGCCCCAAGCGCGAACCACGACGGACCCAAGCCGAAATGATAGACCCCATTGAGCAGCACCCAGGCGGCGCCGATCCCGACCACGGTGATGGCGACACCTATCAGCCATACCGATCGCGCGAACGCAGCAACAACCAGCTCCTTCGCCCGGTAGAGAGCTTTGGCGAAGGGCACGACCAAAAAGGCGCCGCCGGCCTGGAGCATGATGAAGGTGTTGACGATCACCTGGTAGCGGCCGACCTCGGCGTCATCGAGCATGAGATTGGCCATGTAGAGGTCCATCTTGGACTGAAGCATGCCTGAGAGACCCAACAGGAAAAAGGGCGCGG
This sequence comes from Acidobacteriota bacterium, assembly GCA_039714865.1. GTDB lineage: Bacteria > Acidobacteriota > Thermoanaerobaculia > Thermoanaerobaculales > Sulfomarinibacteraceae > DAOWGJ01. The sequence continues at coordinate 1,863 of JBDLIO010000007.1, forward strand.
CGGCTGCGAAGTACCGGGGTTCAACCTCCCAAACGAAGGCTGGACCCAGCCGTTTCAACAAAACAACCAGCAGGAGCAACCCTCTGACCAGCGCCCCGACGGCCCAGGCCTTGATAACCACCGCCTCCCCGAGCTCCGCCGGCTGCACCAGCAGCCAGACGACCGCCGCAAACGCCGCCACTTCGATGGCGATTGCCACCCCAAACCGGCGGGTGATCAGAACCGGGGCATCGAAGCTCTGAGCGAGAAAGGCAGCCGTGATCCACACGAACACCCAAAGAGATGTCGCTGCGTCGTGTCCCAGAAAAAGAACGACTGCCAAAGCCGCCGGAAGGAACCGAGCCCGAGCCCACAGGGCACCCTGCCACAGTCTGCCCATAGCGGCCGGCTCCTCCGCCGCACGCCGCAGCAACCAGTCCTTGTTGCCCCAGGACAGCGCATGAACTATCAGACCGACGACGATCTGTGTGCCGACGAAAGCACCCCATTCGACAGCTCCATCCCGGAAAACAACCACCAGCCACGCCGCCCCGAGGTTTTCAAGAGGCACCATCAAATGGCGCGTGGCATTGACCAGGACCAATCGACCGCGAAGGATGAGGGGCGAATTCAGCACGGGGGTTATTGTGGCACGGCAGCTGCCCCGGAAAGAGCCCAATGCCTATGCTCTGTGACGAGCAGCAAAGAGCCTCGCTTCAATTAGATGGCCAACTTCCCGGCGGCGGAATGCAGCCCCGAAGAACCGAAATTCCCTAACCAAAAATCCGGGTGACATCATTGCTTGGATCCTCATCCTCAACGTGTACCTTCGAGAACCCCGCAGGGCCTTCGCCATTGCTTCACGCAGGACACCGGTTCCGGTCGGGAGATCCTGCATCAGACCCGTGGAAACTCCTTCTAAACCCGCATCTTGCAGTTCTTTCTCGCACGATTCTGGGCCAACCCAATCCTCCGTTGCCTGGGGAAGTCCAAATATCTCCCCGCAACTCTCATTGACCCTCCGAATGGTGTCTTGGCTTGTCCCTGGTTTCCAAATAGAGTCCGAAAACAAAAACCTGCCACCGGGCCTAAGGACCCTGATGATTTCGCTCAGCACGTGTCTCCGCGTCCCAGAATCGAGAATCGCTATGACCGATTCAGCAAAAACGACATCCAAACAACCATCCAAAAACGGCCACTCCTTTCCCATGGGAACATGTCGAATTTCAACCCGATCCCGAACACCACAAAAGGCACAACGCCGTCTGGCACAATCAACCATCGCAGATGAGACATCCAGTCCAGAGAGCCGCACAATCCCTTCACCGGCAATCCGAACAAGGGTTTCACCGGTGCCACATCCCAGCTCGAGGACCTCTTCACCCCGCTCAAATCTACAAGCGTGAACCAGGATCTCCGTCCCAAGCCGCCCCAAAGGATGAATTGATCCTGCTCCACGCATGGCGAGATGGTCCAGAAAAACCGGAGTTTCGGAGTCAGGTGTCATGACTGAAGGGAGTATCCCACAGTGACAGATTTCGAGAAGAGACCAAAAATAATGACTGTCCCAGTATTGTGTTTGGACTCGACCCAAGTGTTGTACCATGGCTCAAGTATGGAGACCACCTAAGGAGGATAAGATGAGCAAACTGTGTGGCTTGGCGATTGTTTCAGTATTCGTGGTGTGGCAGATCATGGACTTCATAATTCACACGATCATTCTGGCCCCACAGTACGCGGCGACCGCCTCGTTGTGGCGCCCCGAGGGCGAGATGAAGATGGGTCTGATGATGGTCGTCAGCCTGATCGGGGCGACCTGCTTCTGCCTGGTCTACGACCGCTTCTTCGCCGAAAAGAACCTCACCAACGGCGCCCTCTACGGTCTGATCTGGGGCATCGGCGTCGGATCCTCGATGGGCCACGGCAGCTATTCGGTCATGCCTCTGCCCTACGCTTTGGCGCTGGGTTGGTTCCTGGCCACCGTTGCCGCCGCCGTCGTCGCCGGTGTGCTTGTGGGAGTCATTGTCAAGGAATAGCGCCGTCTTGGCGTGTTTATTGGCCTTTGAAAGGCAACTGTTTCTCCAAGAGACATCCCGGCCGATAAGCCCGCCAACCCGCCGCTTGGTGCGCTTCGCGCAGGGGTAAAAGGAAACAGAATTTGACATGGCCAACTTCTTGGCCTATATTATGGGCATGAAAGTGGCCAATATTGCCGAATTCAAGAATAGCCTCAGCAGCTATCTCGCAGCGGTCGAGCTTGGTGAAGAGGTCGAGATTCGCAAACGCAACATCCCGATTGCCCGAGTTGTCCCGGCACAAAAGCAGAGGAAGAACGAAACTGTGCTTGGCTGTGGCCGTGGCAGCGTCAAGATTATGGGCGACTTGACAGAACCGCTCATCCCGGAGAATGACTGGGAAATGCTCCAAGGTGACGGTCATGCAGGTTCTTCTTGATACCTGTGCAGTCATCTGGGCGGTAGGCGCCCCGGAACAGCTGTCGCAGGCAGCACGAGACATATTGACCTTGGACGAGACAGAGGCTTGGATCTCACCCATTAGCTGCGCCGAGGTGGCGTGCGCAGCAGAGCGAGGTCGCATCACCCTCGATCGCCACTGGCGCCTCTGGTTTCGAAACTACGTCGAACTGAACAAGTGGCAGCTGAAGGATATCGATCTGGACGTGATCGAAGAATCCTACTCGTTGCCGGGTACATTTCACCAAGATCCGGCCGACAGAATCATAGTTGCTTCGGCCAGGATTATCGGCTGCCCGATCATCACATCAGACAGAAAAATCCTGGACTACCCCCACGCGCAGACCATCTGGTAATCCCGGAGAGCGCAGGAAACATGAACACCGAGCAACCCTGCAACATCCTCCTGTCCCACGGCTATTGCCTGGAGGAAGATCCCCACGAGCGGGAGGTGATGATGCCCTACCCGCCCCTGGGGCTGCTGTACCTGGCGTCGCACCTTGAAGCCCGAGGGTTCACAGTCACAGTTCACGACCTGACCTTTTCCTCTCTGATGGAGTTTCACCGCAACCTGAACGAAATGCGACCCACGGTGCTCGGGCTCTACGGCAATCTCCTGACCCGGCAACGGCTGTTGGAGATGATTGCCCTCGGTCGCTCAGCCGGCGCCACGATCGTCTTGGGCGGGCCGGAACCGGCTGCCCACGCAGAGGAGTACCTCAAACGCGGCGTCGATGTCATCGTTTCCGGCGAGGGCGAAGAGACCCTCGAAGCGCTGCTGCGACACCTGCCCGAGCATGGTCTTGAAGGCCTGAACGAGATTCAGGGCGTGATCTTCAAAGACCCGTCGGGAACCATCATTCGCACGCCGCCGCGGCCCCAGATCAGAAACCTCGACGATCAGCCCCTGCCGGCCAGGCATACGATCGGCCTCGAACGCTATCTCGAGACCTGGCGCACCCACCACGGCCACTCGTCCATTTCCCTGATAACCTCCCGCGGCTGCCCCTATACCTGCACCTGGTGCTCCCACGCGGTCTTCGCACGCTCTCACCGACGCCGCTCGCCGGAGGCGGTGGCGGACGAGGTTGCCCATATCGTCAAGACCTTCAACCCCGACCGCCTGTGGTATGCCGACGACGTCTTCACCCTCAATCGGCCGTGGGTTGTGCGCTACGCGGCCGAACTCAGAAGCCGCAACCTCCATATCCCGTTCGAGTGCATCTCCCGGGCCGACCGGCTCAATTCAGACGTCATCGACGCCCTGGCTGCGATGGGCTGCAGGCGACTCTGGATCGGATCGGAGAGCGGTTCGCAACGCATCCTTGATGCGATGAAACGCCTGAACGATGTCGCCGACATCCAGGCCAAGTGCGCCATGCTGAAACGCAACGGCATCGAGGTCGGCATCTTCATCATGCTGGGCTTCGAGGGCGAGACCGATGAAGACCTCCGGGCGACCGTCGAGCACCTCAAGACCTGCGACCCCGATATTTTCCTGACGACCGTCGCCTACCCGATCGCCGGTACCGAGTACCATGCTCAGGTCGCTGGCCGGATGCACGCAACTCAACCCTGGGAGGCACGGACCGACCGGGATCTCGTCGTCGAGGGACGTCACACCGCCGCTTACTACCGTTGGGCAACACGATGGATGGTCAACGAAGTCAAGCGTCACCAGCTCAGGAAACACAGTACCGGTTCCATTTTTCAGCGATTCCGCCACCGCCTGGCCGCCTGGCGCGGACGTGTGGGGATGCGCCTGACTCGGACCCAACGAGACCCCGCACCGGGAAGAGGATGGGCAGAGAATGAGGCGGGCGCTCGGGGAAATTCGGCATGAAAATCAACCGCGTCATTCTGTTCAACCCGGTGTCGAGCGCCCGGCGCACGCCGGTGTTGCCGATGTCACTGCTGGCGATCGAGGCGGCTCTCGAGGACCGATGGCCGACGACGATCATCGACGGCAATCTGATCGCCGACAGCCTCGAGGCCCTCAAAACCGCGATCGACGGTGACGGGACCGGCGCCATCCTGGCAGTCACCGTGATGCCCGGCCCGCAACTGGAGCATGCCACGCCCCTGTGCCGTGAGCTCAAGCTGCGGCATCCGGAACTGACCATCGTCTGGGGCGGATATTTTCCCAGCCAACACTGGGAATCGTGCCTCTTGGATTCTGCCGTTGACTTCGTCATCCGCGGTCACGGCGAGACGGTGTTCAGCGCCCTGCTGGAACAGTTGGAGACCGGCGACCCGGCCCTGCACGCCATTCCAGGGCTGGCCCGGAAGGCGGACGGCAAGCCCTGTTCGAACGCCAAGGCGAAGGTCCCCCATCCTGCCGGACTGCCCGAGTGGCGCCTGGAGTCGGTCGAGGTGGAACGTTACCTCCGCCCGACCTTCCTGGGGGCAAAAACCATCGGCCTTCACAGTTCTTACGGCTGCCCCTATTTCTGCGCCTTTTGTGCCGTGGTCAACATGGTCGAAGGCCGCTGGATGGCATGGTCGGCCGAACGCACGGCCGAGACCGTCCGCCGCCTTCACACGGACTGGGGCGCCGACGCGATCGAGTTCAACGACAATAATTTCTTCGTCGACGAACGGCGGGTCGCCGAGTTCTCCGAACGCATCCAGGACTTCGGCGTCAGCTGGTGGGGCGAGGGCCGCATCGATACGATGATGGATTTTTCGGACAATACCTGGAAAGCGATGCGGGACTCAGGTCTGAGCATGGTCTTCCTCGGCGCCGAAAGCGGGTCCGAGCAGACCCTCAAGCTGATGGACAAGGGCGGCTCGGTCTCCCCACAGAAGACGCTCGAAATGGTGCGAAGGATGCGCGAGTGGGGCATCGTGCCCGAACTGAGTTTCGTGCTCGGCAACCCACCGGATGCCGAGGCGGACGCCCTGCGGACGATGGACTTCATCCGGACCGTCAAGGCGGCCAACCCGGCAACCGAGATCATCCTCTATCTCTACACCCCGGTACCCATGGCGGGCAGCCTCTTTGACGAGGTTCAGGCCTCGGGCTTCGCATTCCCAAAAACGCTCGATCAGTGGATCTCCGGCGAGTGGCTGGATTTCGCCCAGCGACGATCCGATCTGCCATGGGTCGGCCCAAAACTCCAGCGGCGGATCAAGAACTTTGAACGCGTGCTCAACGCCTACTACCCGACAACCACGCTGCCGTCACTGACTCCCGCCAAACGCCGGCTCTTGCGTACAGCCTCCGCTTGGCGCTATCACTCGGGATTTCTCGCCTTCCCGGTTGAGCTGGCCGGACTGCAACGCCTGCTGCACTACCGCCGCCCGGAAACGTCAGGATTTTAGCGACTTATCCGCGAGATGCTTCGAAAAATCGAGGCATAACTTAGGATAAGTCGCGCTGTCAGCCGTCAGCTATCAGCTCTCAGCCTGCGCTTGCCATGCCATCGGTATCGATCGCTTCGCGAGGCACTGGACCTTTGGATCCGATCAGCCCTGATCGAGCGCTGTCCGACTGAAAGCTGAGAGCTGAAAGCTGAGAGCTACCCGGCGGACCGGGCAAGCGCTTTTTGGTTCCGGCTCCGCCGGGTTGGAAACTCCTTCTCTCTCTTCTTTCCTTCGCGTTCTTTGCGTCTTGGCGGTTCAATTGTCTTCTCCTTCGTCTCCGCCCGGCCGGGTTAAGATCAAAAGATGCAGGAACTCGAGATTCAAACCGCCCAAGGCCCCTCGAAAATTCTGGTCGGCCGCGGCCTTTTGGCAGATGCGGCCCGGCTGGTTGACGAATGCGCCCTGCCGCGACCGCGGTCAATCGTCAGCAATACGACCGTGGGACCGCTCTACGGCCGGGTTTTGGCCAAAGGGCTGGACCTCGAGCGGTGTACGGAATTGCCCGACGGCGAAGAGCACAAGATATGGTCCCAGGTCCAGGACCTCTGCACCGGATGGCTTGAAAAGAGCCTGCACCGATCGGATGTCGCCATGGCCATCGGAGGGGGCGTCGTCACCGACACCGTTGGGTTCGCCTCCTCAATCTACATGCGAGGCTTGCGGTGGATCACAGCGCCGACAACCCTGCTGGCGATGGTTGACGCCTCGGTCGGCGGCAAGACCGGAGTCAATCTGGAGCATGGAAAGAACTTGATCGGGACATTCTGGCAACCTTCACTGGTCCTGGTCGATGTCGATACCCTGGAAACACTTCCGGAGCGCGAGCTGCGAGCCGGCCTGGCCGAAGTGATCAAGAGCGCCTGGATCGGCGACCGGGACCTGCTGGACCTGATCGATCCCTCAAGACCGATCTCGGACCCCCTCTGGGAGGAAACGGTGATCCGCACGATCCAGGTCAAGGCCCGGATCGTCGAAGAAGACGAGCGCGAAGCCGGCCTCCGAAAGGCACTCAACTTCGGCCACACCTTGGGCCACGCCCTGGAGGCGGCCACCGGCTACAAGCGTTTTCTGCATGGCGAGGCCGTTGCCTGGGGAATGAGGGCCGTCGCGGCCATTGCGGCCGACAGAGGCATGCTGGCCAACCCTTGGCGACGCCAACTGGAATCCGCCATTGATCGCCTTGGCACCCTCCCTCCAATCGTCGGCATGGCGCCCGAGCGCATACTTCACCACCTGGCCAGAGACAAGAAGAGCGACGATTCAGGCGTCGCCTGGGTCCTGCCCTCCGACGGCGGGGTCGTCCTCGATCAACGTGTGTCGATCGAAGAGATTCAGGAAGTCCTGGAAACCCTCGGTTCAGCCACCACGGGCTGACCCCGTTCCCTTCTCGCCTCGCGCTCTTTGCGTTGCTCTTGAGTCAGGAGTTTCCGGATGGGAACGGGCTAAGATCTTTTCGCCTTTGCGCCTTTGCGTTAAATCTCTTCTCTCAGCCTACCAGTGATAAATAGGACCTTGGGTTCTCGCCTTTACGCTTTGGTTGCGTCCAAAGGGCCCCGCTGGGGTCTTGGCGTCTCGGCGGTTCAATTGTGTCCTGCCTTGTTGTCACTCCAGCTTTCGCCTCAAAAAAAACGGGGCCCGAAGGCCCCGTTGATGAAAAGATGAAAGGAATCAGAAGCGGAACTTCAGACCCAACTGATAACCGCGGGGGTCACCGGCCCGATTGAGATCACCGAAGCGACTGCTGATCTCGCCGTCGTCGTCGACCAATTCGGTCCGAGTCGTCCACATGTTGTCTTCGTTGGTCACATTGAAGACCTCACCGATGATCTCGAGTTCAAGGTCACGCCCGAAGCTGAAGGTCTTGGACAGGCGCAGGTCCATATTCCGGTAGTAGGGCTGCCGGAAGGTGTTGCGCGGGTAGTGGAAGAAGACGCCCGGGGAGGTCTCAAGGACCGCCCGCTCGTTCCGGGAGTAGCCGTCACCGTTGTGATCACGGCCGTCCATCGCGGTGTATGGGAATCCCGACCGAACGTAGATGATGCCCGAGACCATCATGTCCCACGGCAACTGGTAGGAGCCGGACATGACGAACTTGTGCTGCACGTCGAAGTTCGACGGACCCCAGTCATTCATCAGGTTGAACTGGTCTTCCGGATAGTCGCTCGACGACGACACCGAACGCTCGTTGGAGTCGTTGTCCTCGGCCTCGGACCAGGTGTAGGAGGCATCCAGCATCCAGCCGTTCGAGAAGCGCTTGCGGCCCTTGAGTACGATCGCTTTGTACTCCGCCTCGGCATCAGACATAAAGGTCATGATCTGCTCGAAGTCCGGGAAGTTCGACTGGTAGTAGTACGGCACGTAGACCGGACGACCGTCAGGGGTCAATTCGCCGGTGGCGGCGCCGATGTTCCGATCCTGCTTGCGCTGGAGGTTTTCGGTCTCCGAGTAGATCAAATCCACACCCATGGAGAAGTCGGTCATCACTTCGCGCTCATAACCCAGGGAGATCCGCATGGTCTCGGGGTTCTCGAAGTTGGGGTCGTAGACGAAGATATCCGGGTTCACCGCATCCAAATCACCGAGTCCGCCCCAGCGGTCGGGATAGGTCGGGCAACCACCGTAGGAACAACGCTCAGAGACCCGAATGACCCTCACACCGTTGGCCAGCATGGCGTTGGCATCGAGCAGGGTCGGAGTATTGTCGTAGAAATAACCGGCGCCACCACGCAGCACCGATTTGCCGTCCCCGGAAACATCCCAGGCAAAGCCGACACGCGGAGCGAAGTTGTCCGTGTCGTCGGGAATTTGACCGGTGTCCGGATAGAGCGGATTGGTTTCTTTGGGATCGTCGTGGGCCTGCAGGTCGTAGCGCAGACCGTAGGTCAGGGTGAAGTTGGGCGAAGTGCGCCACTCGTCCTGGAGGTAGAAGGCGTAGTAGTTGGTATCAAACTTCACTGCGCCGTCGTAGTCCGAAAAGCTCTGGGTGTAGGAGTAGGGCTCATCGGTGAAGAAGTCGTCCCAGCTGGAGTACGAATAGGCGCCGCCACCGTAGCGGAAGAAACCATCGTCGAAGGCGACGAAGTCAAGGTTCATACCCATCTTGAGCGTGTGCTCGCCGAGGTAGTAGGTGAAGTTGTCGATGACTTGAATCCGGTTCTCGTCCAGGAAGTTGGGCAGGAACTGGTTCTGACCCCAGGTCGCCAGATACGGGTAGATCCCCGTCTCTGGAAGGGTCGTGCTGTTGGCGGTACGCGGCCGCTCTTCGGCGGAGTACTGCACGATCAACTCGTTGAAGGCATCCTCGGACAAGACCGAGTTCAAGGACACGACGAAGGAGTTGAAACTGTTCTCTTCGAGGCCGTTGTTGGAAAGACCGGTGTTGCTGTACGACGAGGACAGGTTCTCACCTTCCTGGGTCGAGTAGTTGTCACGAAGGGTCAAGAGGTGGTTGTCCGACAGCTGCCAGTCCAGCTTGACCATGATGACGTCGGCGTCGTTGGTCTGCTCGATCTCGCCGGTTTCGGCGGCGTAGTCGAGGCCGGTGATCGCTTCCCATTCGGCCGTCCGGTCTTCCGGGAAGTAGCCGAATTCAGCTTGGAAGGGGGTCACGTAGTCCTGCGAGTCATAGGATACGAAGAAGTGGAGCGAGTCCTTGACGATCGGGCCGCCGAGGGCGAAACCATACTGCTTCTGGTCGAAGGCACCGGACTCGAAGCCCAGAGCATCCTCTTCCAGGAAACTGTCGTCACGGTAGTAGTAGAAGACCTCACCACCGAAATCGTTGGTTCCCGACTTGGTGATCGCGTTGAGCACACCACCGGAGGCGTTGAACTGCAAATTGTAGGAACTCTTGATGACCTGGAATTCCTTGATCGCCGCCTGCGAGAAGGTGAAAGGCGGACGTGTGCCGCCGCGTTCTTCACCGAAGAAGGAACTCTGGCTGTTGGAGCTGTCGATGTTGAAGGAGTTCTGGATGCCGCGGGCGCCCATGTTGAGGCCTCCGCGTCCGCTCGCTGCCTCGGGCCCAGAGGCCACCGCTCCGGGAACCAGCACGGCAAAGTCTGTGAAATCACGACCTTGCAGCGGCAGATTGGCGATTGCCTCTTCGCCGACCGACGTCGCCACGGAAGGGTTGGTCGTCTCGATGACCGGCGCTTCCGCCGTCACGACGATTTCCTCGGCAATGGCGCTCTCGGCAAGGACGTAGTCGATTCGAACCGTAGCACCCAGGCCGACCCGGGCGCCCCGCTTGATCTCGGTCCTGAAGCCGTCCAGCGACGCCCTGACGTCGTAGGTTCCCGGAGGCAGCAGGTCCAGGCGGTAGAAACCGGCGGTATCGGTAATCGCCGTCCGGTTGAAGCCGGTCTCCGTATTGGTTGCTGTGACTGCCGCGCCCGGCATGGCGCCACCGTCCGCATCTACCGCTGTTCCAATAATTTGTCCGGTGGAACCACTACTCTGGGCCCAGCCGGCCTGGGGCGCCAGCAGCACCGCTGCAGCGACCACAAGTCCTATAATCATCACAAACTTACGCATATCTATCTCCTTCCTCAATGGACAAAAAAATCTATGCTTTCCTCAAAATAAAAAAGAATCGAAAAGATCACGAAGCTAATGTACAGATTCACAAGCTCGCTTTCAACAGAAAATTTCCACTTCATTTTTCGTTGTGATCCGGTCTCTTTTCTTCGAAAATCTCGGGGGCGATCACCCAGTTCATATCTGCCTCCGGGGACCACCTCTTGAGACCTGCCAGATAGTCGTCAATCATTGATGCCACCTCCTTCGGTGAACGCCAGATCACTTCCGCCTCCGCCAGGTGTGGATATCCCCCACCCCCCGCGGCCCGGTAGTTATTGCAGACCAATGTGAAGTCCGCTTGAAGATCCAAGGGGCGCCCGTTTCGGCGCAGATCCCGGACGCGGTCTCCCTCGGGGCGGGTCGGGTCGATTCGATAGCTCAGACCCTGCATGGTGTCGATGTTGTAGTGGCGAACGTCGGGATCGACGATAACGACACAAGGGCCTGTGGGGGGACATTCAACGCCATCGTAATACCGGGCCGAAAACTCCAGAACATCCTTGACCTGTGCCCCATTCAGTCTGACGGACCGCAGCGTGTTCGGATAGACGTAGAGTGAGCTGACCCAGCGACTGGTCACTGGTCCCGGAGGGAGGTCGGGCGTACCTCCGGTCAACAGGCTGGCCAGAGAGAGGTCGGCGCCGGAGGCCTTCAGTTGAACCTGGTGAATCAGGTCCTGTGCGGCGCAATCCCGGAGGCGGCAACCCCGGACGGTGACCACCCTGTCGACGACGGTCACGGGCAAAGCCAGGGCCTCAACCACACGGCGATGTTGCGGCTCAAAGTTCTCCACCAATGCCTGGTCGACCTCGGAAGCACCCAGATCGATATTCTCGCCGTGCCACGAGACGATCGATGCTGGACTCTCCCCAGTTCGGTCCAGCTCGAGGTCGATACGGGTCATCACCCGGCCTCTCGCCGAGGGCTGAGAGACGATCGTTCCGTGCAGGAGCCGGGGCGGGAGATTCTGGTGGGCGTGACCGGTCAAGAGCAGGTCGATGCCGGGAACTCGTGCCAGGCGGTCACCGAAATTCTCATAGGCCGTGCCGTCGGCCTCGCCGGTTTCCGGGTCGACCTCAATGCCTGTGTGGGCCAGGACGATCACCAGGTCGCAGCGTTCCTTGTCCCGCAACAGGGGCACCCAATAGCGCGCCGCTTCGTCCATCGGCTGAAAAGCCAGACCCTCGTAATGCGCCGGCTCTTCCCATCCAGGGATATTGGGAGTCACCAGGCCGAGAAGCCCGACCTTCAACCCACCAAACTGCGTCACCAGAAATGGCTGAAATGCCGGTTTCCCAGTCGTGACCTCGATTGCGTTGGCCGCCAGAAAGGGAAACTCCGCCTGGGCCTCGGCCCGCCGCAAGGGATCCAGACCGAAGTTGAATTCGTGATTGCCGACGGCCATTGCGGCGTATGCAATCCGGTTCATCGCCTCGATCGTCGGACTGGCCTCTCGCCACCGGACGTGGGTCATCTCCTCAAAGGGTGTGCCCTGGATCGTGTCCCCCGAGTCCAACAACAAGACCGGGTGGTCGGTCGATGTCCGGATCGCGGTGACCGCCGCCGACACCCGAGCCAACGAACCCGGCGCCCCACGGTCCCGAGAATCATCGAACGGGAGGACCTGGCCGTGCAGATCCGAGGTGTGGAGGATGGTCAGCTCGAAGTTGTCGGCTGCCTCCATCGATTTCGTGATCAACACCAAGACTGCAGCAGCACACACCAGAACGGTTACCGGAGTCAATCGTCGAAAGGTATCCATGGACAATCTCCCAAGACGCCGATGGTAGCAAACCGGCATCATTCCCCGGCCTTCGGGGCCGCTTCACGTCCCAGCTCGGTGCATTTCCCGAAGGGGCAGCATTTCAGAATTCGGGAGAGAACCGCCCCTCCGAAAAATGACTTCGACGGCCGAAACAGACCCTGTCCCCTTGGCAAACCCGGTGTTCGCCGTGTCCCGGATGCGGCCCCTACACCTGCAACCCACCAACGGATCACATCGGCTATCATCCCCAATCATGACGATCCGACGTCTCATCCTCAGCTGCTTCTTCCTGGCTTTCTTCGGGCTCTCAGGAAGCTTCTCGCAGACCTCCGCGGAGGAGAGTCCGCAGCCCTCGTTCCACGGCGACACCGAAGTCGTCGCCTCCCGGATAGGAACGACACCGTCCTCGGTCGGGCGTCGGGCCCTCGTCATCGATCGGGAAGAGATCGAAATGCTCCCCGTGCAAACCATTCAGGACCTTCTGGCTATCCTTCCCGGCATCGGCCTGGCTCGTCGAGGGACCCGGGGTGTGCAAGGAGATCTCAACCTCCGCGGCAGCACGTTTGAGCAGTCGGTCGTCATGGTCAACGGCATCAGGGTCAACAACCCACAAACAGGCCACCACAACCTCGACCTTTTCATCCCACTGGATGCGATCGCCAGAGTCGAAGTACTCTATGGACCCGGTTCCGCCGTTCACGGTCCCGACGCTTTCGGGGGCGCCGTCAACATCGTCACCAATATCACAGCTCCAGTAGCCGCACGCCTGAGAATCGGCGAGAACCACCTGGCCGGCGGGGCCTTGGCGGGATCGTGGAATGGACTCTGGGGCGCGATTGAGAGGGAGGTCCATACCGGCTTCCGCGACAACACCGAGGCCGATGTCAACCAAGGCGCGGCAGGCTGGTCTATGGCCTCGGGCCGCAGCCGGCTGGAGGTGGCGTACTCGGCCGGACGTCGGCGGTTCGGCGCTCACGCCTTCTATTCGACCCGGTTCCCCGACGAGCGGGAATGGACCGAGGGCCAATTGCTCACCGTCGGCGCCCAGACACCTTTGGCCCGGAATCTCACCCTCCACGGCGCCCTCCGCCTCGACCGACACGAGGATGACTTCGTCCTCGACCGGCACCGTCCCGAGTGGTTTCACAACCA
>JBDLIO010000008.1:0-14766 GCA_039714865.1 Acidobacteriota bacterium
GGACTGAGCCCTGGATTGGATTGGCTAAGAAATTGGATTTTCGTCGACGCTTGAAACCAATCCAGCCCTCACCCCGTGGTATAGCGCTTCGCGCGGAGGAAGAAGAGCAATAGGAGAGCAATAGGGGACTGGTCATCAAATACAATCCGAGCTGGTGGGGCAGCCGTTGTCAGGGGTCGTGTATGGGCGATTCCGGAGATGAAAAAAGGCCCCGGAGATCCCGGGGCCAGGGTGAATATAGGGTGAGGACCTCAGTCAGCCAGAACCTGCGCCGGCATGAAGATAGGATCGTCGGATCCGTTGTCGACGACCGAGGCATATGCCAGGAAGCGGCCGCCTGCAGTCGTGGTTGTCAGCAGGGCGAAAGCACCTTCTACATCGGAATCACCGGGCAGGGCGCCGCCGTCCTGGAAATAGCCGAAGGGCTGGAGGAAGTAGTCCTTGGCGTTGAGCAGCGTGCCGTCGCTCGAGAAGTACTCAGCGTGAATTGCGACGATTTCGTTACCCGTATTGACGAAGCCGATGTTGGTCCGGAACTGGTCATTATTCCTCAACTGGATCAGGATGCCGGTTTCGCCCTGGGCAACCGATGCTGCCTGGCTCATTCCGGGGATAAACTGCCCGAAGGTGCCTTCAACAGCCTGGTTGAAGGTCCTGCTGGTCACCGTGGCATCACCGTCCAGAGCGATCCTCAGTGCTGCGGTCCCATTGAACTGGAATGTTGTGTCCAGGATGTCGCCCAAAAGGAGGTTTTCTCCGGCAGGAATGGCAACGTCCGATGAAGGCGGGGCCGTGTTGTCTTGCCCCTTTTCCAGGAGGTCAATTCTTGCGGTAACCTCCGATTCGGTAGTGTTGGACAGCCAGACATCGGTACGCCATATGGACTGCCCGATTCCATCGGCGTGAGCCGAGGCCGCAACCCAAAGGTCGGACCCGCTTGTACCCGTTGAAGTTTCGGAGACGAAGGTCGGATCACCGGTTTCAGCGTCAACCACCGAGGCATAGGCGAACACCTGGGCGTCGGCAGATACATTGCGAACGATCGCGGAGGCCGCCTCGACGTTTCCGGTTCCGGCCGTCTCAAAGACCTTGTTCATTTGCAGCCAGCCCCAGGGTTGCAGAGCCGGGTCAATGTGACCAATGACAGATCCATCGGCGGCGATCAGATCGACCGAGAGGTTCGCAGCTGAATCCGAAGCATTGGCAAAACCGAGGTTTGTTCGGAAGAAGGCATTGCCGGCCAGACCGTTGAGCCGGGCTTCGCCCCCGGGGTCGATCGCCTGGTTCATGGTCATGCCTGGTATGAATTGGCCGAAGGTTCCGTCTTCGGAGGTGTTGAAGGTCCTGGAGGCGGCGATCACTCTTTCATCGGAAGTGATGCGGATTGCACCGGAACCCTCAGAGCCCAAGAACATTCCGACGACATCCGAGAATGTCCGTGTTTGGCCGGCCGGAATCACTGCATCGACGCCTTCGATGTCCGTGTTGTCGGCATCCCTCGGAAGGAACGCCAGGGTTGCCGTGACATCATCGGCGCCGGGGTTGTAAAGGTCGAGGTCGGTCAGCCAGAAGGTATCGTTCAGGCCGTCGGCGTTGGCGGCTGCTGAGATCATCGTCATGTTCAAAGGCATTTCGCCACAAGTGATGCAGTCGATCGTGAAGGTCACCAGGCCTTTGTAAGTCCTGCCCTGCAGGCTTTTCCACGACCCGACCATGATGCGGTAGGTTGTTTCGGCGACGAGATCCAGTTCGAGGTAGGAGTCGCTCGGTGCACCGAGGCAGTGCTGGTTTTCGCCGTCATCATTACAGCCTCCCGTGACCTCGGTGGAGGTGCCGCAGGCGTCACCGGTCCACACCGACACCATGGTGTCGGCCTCGGACCCGCACGTCGAGATGGCGTAGGTTCCGCTGACCACCGGTGTGAACTCGAACCAGAGAGAGGCTTCTCTGCCGGAATCCGGGTCGGACGTCGCTGGATCCACGCACGACAGAACAGGATCAGTGGCGGCCATCGCGGCAAAGACGTTCGAGGTGACTATTCTCGTCGGAAAGGGACCGTCGCCCGGAACAACCCGGGGGCTGTCGCAGCTGTCGGCGGGATCAATCGCCATGACGTTGAAAAACTCAACATCCTGTTCGCCATGAGCATCCGTCACCCTCGCGGCAATCTCATAGAGCCCGCCCGACGGGACGACCATCGAGAAATCCGATGTCACGTTTCCGGTTCCCTGGTCCTGGTGGAATATCCGGTAGTCGGTGGTCATGTACCAGTCGATGTGCAAGAGGTCGCCGTCGGCGTCGGTTGCCGTGGCCTTCAGGGCGAGGGTGTCTCCGGGGTTTACCGATACCGTCGAAATCGACGGATCGTTGATCTGGATTTCGGGCCGGGCGTTTTCGGGTCGCTCCATCGCCAATTCCCAAAAGCCGCGGCCGTAGGTGCCGATGCGCATCATCGAACCGTCGGGCAGAATCCGAATGTCGTGGATCGAGGCTGCAGGCAGACCGTCTCCCCAGCGCGCCCACGTCACACCGCCGTCGGTCGAACGGTAGAGCCCGACATCAGTACCGGCATAGGCGACATCGGGGTCGGTCGGGTCGAAGCGGACCGTCTGCGTATTGAACAGGGGCAGGCCGGTGCCGCTGTAGTTCCAGGTCGTTCCCCCGTCGGTGGTGCGTTGGACCCCACGCCCCGCATAAGAAACTTCCATTGCCGCCAGCGCGAGGTCGGGATCGTGAGGTGAAATATCGAGATGGTAGGCTTTCTTGCCCACGACGCTGGAAAACCAGGTGAGGCCCCCGTCCCGAGAGCTGTAGACAACTCCACCCTTTGACATCATGATGCGGTCCGGGTCGGCCGGCGTTGCCGCAAGGGCCCAGACCTTTCCCGTGGTCCAGAGAAATCCGGAAATATCGTTGACCGTGTCTTTGGGCAGGCCGTACCAACTGTCGCCGCCATTGTCCGATCGCCACAGGCGTTCGGCGCCGGTGAACACGGTGTTGGGGTTGCTTGGGTGGAGGATCAAGGGCGTGATGAACGGTGGATCTTCGTCGGAAGCGCGGAAGGGGGGGGTGATCTCTCTGAAGGACCCCGACGTCGGGTTCGTTCGAAACACCCTGGTCCAGTAGAGGGTGCCGTACATGATCTCGGGCATCATCGGGTTGATGGCGCACTCGAAACCGTCGCCGCCGAGTACCAGGTCAAATTTATCGTCGCCTGCGTCTCGTCGAAGGTTGGTCCCGTTGTCTTGTGTGCCACCGAGGACGCGCTCCCGGTTGACCGGGTCGATGTCCATGCCGTAGTACTGGCGCGTGACGACCCCGTCGTTTCGTCCGCTCCAGGAATCGCCGTCGTTCTCCGATTTCCAGACGCCACCGTCGTTGCCGACCCACAAGGTGTCGCCCTGGTACTGAAGGTCGTGTACATCGACGTGCGGGATGGTCGCAGACCCCATGCCGCCGCCCTGGCTGTAGGAATATTTGCTGACCCAGGTCTGGCCGCCGTCCTTGGTCTGGACGTACCAGACGCCTCCAGCGTTGACGATGTCGGGGTTGGTCGGGCTGACGACGATCGTGGTGTCGTACCAGCCCTGATTGCCGAGGTAGTTGTTCGCCAGGTTGGTCGTCGAGAGTGCGGTCTCGGTCCAGGTTTCGCCGCCATCGGCCGAGCGAAAAATGCTGCTTGTCGGCGTCGCACCGTTGATTCCGCTGTCGGTGTTGGTCGCAAAATAGAGGACCTGGTCATCAGACGGCGCAACGGCAAATGCTGCACGACTGGCGGCGTAACCAACCAATCCGGGGAGGCCTTCGCCACCGACCGGGAGCCAGGTCACGCCGCGGTCTTCGGACCGCATCACCCTGCCGGTACCGGCGGGACATGAACTGTTGCACCACTGGCAGGCATAGAGCAGATCGGCATTGCTCTTCGAACGGACGACTTCGGTAAATGCAAAGGTCGTCGGAATCAGGGTCTGCCAGGTGACGCCGCCGTCCTCGGTTCCCAATAGTCCATTCTCGGTTGCGGCGAAGACGATCTCGTCGTTGTCGGGGTCGATATCAAGGGCGAAGAACAGATCGGATACCGGGTTCTCGTCTCCGGTGGGGAAGATCCATGTCTCGCCGCCGTCATCGGAGCGAAGGAGTCCGATCCCCGGGATGTAGCCGGTGCCTCCGGCGATCAAGGTGTCACCCTCGCCTGTGCCGAGGTAGACGACATCGTTGCTGCCGGGCGCCCACGCCACGGCGCCGACGGAAAGGTCGGAAAGTCCGTCGGTGGTGGGATACCAGGTCAACCCGCCGTCGAGAGTCTTCCAGACTCCACCGCTGGCGGCACCCTGTAATACGACCCCTTCAAGGGTTGGGTGCGGCGCGATGGCCGCGACACGACCCGCGCCGTTGACCGGTCCGATGTTGACGAAGCCGTCACCTTCGAGTCCTTTGGCTCCAAGGTGACGGCCGTCAGCCAGCCACTGGGAGTAGGAGAATCGTGCCTTGTCCAACATATGGCGAGAGGTCAATTCTCCATCCTGGCCGTGCAACTCGATATAGGCCTTGATCCGTTCCTTGATAGCGCTTTCTTCGCCGACCCGCCCGTCGCCATCTCGGTCGGAGATGTCATGACTGGGGGCCTCGGGAGCGGGGTGGGTCGTTGTTGCCGCGACGCCGAAAGCTCCTGTGATACCGATGGCAAGGATCGAAATGGCAAGGGTACGAACGAGACTGGTTTGGGTCATTGGTTCTCCGGTCTGCCGGGAAGAAATGGTCGATAGGACCGAGCCGACGGACGACACATACTACAGCAATGAACAACATCCGGCTTCCGGGCAGCTTCTGTCATCCCCGGTCACCGCATTCATTTCTATGCAACCCCGAATGATTTCGTTTCATTCTGGGAGGACAATGGCACAATGGCTTCGGGCCGGACCCGTGCCAGGCCGAAGGGATGGTTGAGTTTCTCGAATTGATTTTTCGATCAAGAAGATCCACAAGGCCTGAGATGGATAGGGGAGATGACCGCGCGGCCGACAGACGGTTCTTGATCCTGGCCATGGGGCTGCTCGGTGTTTTCTTGATAAGCCGACTCTGGGGCCTGGGTTCCTGGGTTCATCTGCTCAACGACGAGTCCATCGAACTTCATCGGGCTTTGCTGATTCATGCTGACCTGGGAAATCTCTGGCTGCCCAATGTCGAGTACAAGCCGCCACTTTTCTACTGGCTCGCGGCGGTGATGGTTGCGGTGTTTGACGACCCAATCATCGCTCTGCGGACGATTTCAGTCGGAGCAAGCCTGCTCACCCTCGTGGTCCTGATGTTTTTCGCGTGGCGGACCTCAGGTCGCAGAACCGCCCTGCTTGCGGCTTTTCTGTACGTGCTGTCGCCTCATGGTCTGGTGTTTGACCGCACCGGATTGATGGAGACATTCCTTGCCTTTCTGGTGTTTTCGTCATTCGTTGTTCTGGCCGTTGGTCGTGCCGGTCTTCGCCCAGACCTCCGTTCGGTCTTTGCCGGTATGCTTTTGGGCCTGGCATTCTTCACCAAGCAATCCGCGCTGCTTTTCTTTCCGTTTCCTTTGTTATGGACCCTGCTCGATCGACGGGGGCGGCTCTCGGCGTGGGCCGGCCTGGGTGTGATCTATGCAACTGCTGCGCTGTTTGTGGTGCTGTTTGTCATCGCCCCTGACGTCCCGTCCATCTGGGCGGCCCGAAACATTTCGGGAGACGGGACATCGGCTGTGCTCTATCACGGCAGCTACCGCCTTTCACCTTCTGAAATTCTAGGATTTCCGTGGGCTGTATGGTACGAGAATGCCGCGACGATGATGAGGATCTTGGCTGAGCAGTTCACGATCCCGATTGTCGTGCTGGCCCTCCTGGGAGGCCTGGTCTCGCGGTCCAGGAAGAGCGCATCCGCGGTTTTCCTTTACGCGGTGATTCCTGTGTTTCTGATGTTGATCATCGCCAACGGCATGTCCGGCCGGGCCTACATGTTTCCTTTCCTCATTGCGCCGTTGTCGATTCTGGCGGCGGACGCGATAGTGGTGATCGGATCATGGTTGTCTGTGAGATTTGGGCTGGTCCGAGGGCGAATCACAACAGCGTTCATCGTAGGTGTGATCGTCGCGACAGCTCTTGGGAGCGACATCCCGTTGCTGCTGCGACCGATCGGAGCACTCGAGGGAATGACAGAAGGTGTGCTCGCCCCGGCCAAGATGAGCGAGTATCGGGTATCCGAAGCGGCTGATCTCTTGACCGAGATTGCCGAAAAAGAACCGATTTGGGTCCTGACAGACCTCAGCTTCGGCATGCCGACCGACGGGCTTGCAGTCTCCTTGTGGGGGCGGGACGAGGTCGCACTTCTCTACTGCTGGTGGGTCAATTCACCGACGATTCCTCTCGTGCCTGAGGGGTCGATCGAGGTCTACCGGAGCAATCATCATCGAACCTCGGATCGAAAAATCTTGAGGGGGCGGCAGCTGCATTCGCGTCCGGTGTACTGGATCACGAACTCCCTTCGATACCCTGCCGAGTTTGTACGGCTGAAATCGCCCGAAAGCGAGCTGGTTTTCAGTCTGCCGAGTCCTGATGGTTCCTCCCTCGACCTCTATCTGGTATCGACTCCGACTTATTGATGCCGCATTTCATTCTGTGGGTTTCTGGGGCACAATGGCGTTGCACAATCAAGAGTCAGGCGAGGAGGGCGGCATGACGACTTCGAATGACGGTCCGGCACTGGTGGTTACCGGCGACGAACTCTCGGCAGTCGATCAATCACCAATGACGATGGCTGCGATTCCCGGAAGCAGGATGTTCGAGATTCGTGAGGCGTTGTCGGTCTATCGAGAGCGGCACCCCGGTGAACGGGATTTTGACGCCAGTCAGGGTGACGGAGGAGCCTCGCTCCCGGGAGTCCCCGATGTGATTCTCGACGAGGCCCACCGGCTTCAAAAGGACCACGGCACCGGCTATGACAAGCCGTTCGGAACGGAGGACTTTCGACGGGCGGTCGTCGAGGATTACTGGGCCCTCGACTCGACGACCGGTTGGGGTACTGCCAATGTCATCGCATGCCAGGGTGGTCGGGATGCCCTGCTCAAGGCCTACGAGGCTATTCAATTCCTCGGCCATGGAAGGCGGGGCGACTTTATCGTCGTATCACGGGTTCCATGGATTTCGTACAACTGGGGCCCTTATGCCGTCGGCGCCAACGTCATGTTGGCGCCGGGAGACGAGGACGACGCCTGGGCACTGACCCCGCAGGGCATCGCCGCGTGCTGTGATGAAGCGCGAAGGCTTGGAGGGCGGAAAGTGGCTGCCGTGGTCATAACAACCCCGGACAATCCCACCGGGCGCAGCCTTAGTCTGGAACGGCAGGTCGAATTGGCCCGTGCCGCATTTGCCCTGGGGATTCCGTTCGTCATTCTCGATTGGATCTATCACCGGGTCAGCGACGGCAACGCTCATGATCTCAATCTCTTCCTGTCACGGCTCGAGCCTTCCGAGCGGGAGCGCTGCATCATCCTCGACGGCATTACAAAGTCGTTGGGAGGCAGCAACATCAGAAACGCGCACCTGCTGGCTTCTGCCGAGGCTGTCCGGTTCATGCAGGGCCGCGCTTCCCATGGGGTGATCCCATCATTTCATTCACAGGCAGTGGCCGTTGCCGCCTATCGAATGGGATTCGACAAGGCGGCCGCATCGATCATCGATCCGACCAATCGCAGCCGCAAGGTCTTGGCGAAGATCCTCGGAGACAACGGCATTCGCCACGTCATCGGTCAGGGCTACTACGCATTCATCGATGTGGGACCGTCAATTGACAGGACGGGTCTTGGCGACAGTGCCGGAGTGGGCGCCCGACTGGCCGAGGATTTCGGCCTGGCGGTTGTTCCCGGTGTGTATTTTTCAGACTTTGGAGCACGCTGGGTCCGTTTTTCCTATGCCCAGCAGCCGGCGTACACGGAAGCGGCCGGTCAACGGCTGATCGAAGCGCTGGGGGCGCTTTAGAAGCAGGCGGCGTAGCCGGAACGGAAAACAAAAACCAACGTTGAACGTTGAGCGTTCGACGTTCCTTCGTCCCCGGCTCCTGTATCCTAACCGTGCCATTCAAAAGAGCTGGAGGCCAGAATTCTCATGCAAATTCCACCGGAAGTCCCGACGATGGGCGGTTTCGGCATGGCGGTGTTGATCGGTGCGATGGTGATCGTCGCTCTGCTGATTATCAGAAGAAGGGGAGGTGGTTTTGATGGTCGATGAATCGGCTCGACCTCAGGTGAACGACGCCGAGCCGCGGGTGTTATCCGTGCTTGAGATGGCGAAGGAATTGATCGCCATGCCGACTGTGACCAACTGTGCCGAGGAACGGCTGCACGAGGTCCACGCCTGCGGTCGATTTATCGCTGATTTCCTCGATAAGGCAGGCCTCGAGGTTCGTCTTTACGACGATGGCGCCTATCCTTCGATCCTCGCGGGGTTTCCCGGGACGCTGACCGCCCCCGTGACTCTTGGTGGCCACTTCGACGTCGTGCAGCCCGAGCCGGATGACCGGCAATTCGAGCCGAGAATCGAAGGTGACTACCTGTGGGGCCGAGGTTCGGCAGACATGAAAACCGTTGTTGCCTCGTACATGGTGTGGATGGGGGAAGCCTTTCGGCAGGGACCTCCCTTCCCCCCGGTCAACCTGCTGCTGGTCGGCAATGAGGAGAACGGTGAGACCGAAAAATGGGGTACGCCGCACGTTCTTGAGGCCATGAAGGTCGAGCGCGGCTGGACACCCGAGTTCATGGTGCTCGGCGAGAGGACAGGGGAAGGGGGCGATGAGGCGTTCGGTTCGGTGTGTACGGCCAATCGAGGGATCCTCCGCATGCGGATCGAGGGCCGCGGCGAGCGGGGTCATTCGGGGACCTCGGCGGTACCGATGGACCTGGTGGACCGACTGATCGAGGCCCGGACGGCGGTGGCGGCAACCTTCAGGCGCCACCTGACCTTGAGTTCCACTGACGGATGGCAGTCGAACGCCAGGGTGCCCTTCCTCAACGTCGGGGAACCCGGCGTCTACAACATCACAGCCGGCGAGGGGGTCCTTGGCCTCGAGGTCAGGCCCATTCCCGAGGACGATCTGTCGGCCCTTGTCTCAAACCTGAAGAACGTGGCTGTTGAACTGGGACTGGAGGCTGTGGTCGAAGTGGCGGACGCCGGCATCGCCTGTCCCCCGGGCAACCCGTATCTCGGCGGTCTGCTGGCCGCGGTTGAAGACGTCTCCGGAGTGCCGGCGGATGTTGCCCGTAAAAAGCCCGGGACCTCGGCGCGGTTCGCACCGGGAGGCAACGCCGTTGTATGGGGGCAGAGCGGCATAGGTCCGCACTCCAAGGAGGAAAGGCACTACATCCCGTCCATTGGCCCCTACCTGCAGGTCCTCGATGCCTTTGCTGCGAGGTTGAAAGCTGACAGCTGAGCCTCCTTGTAAAAACCTGATCGTCACGATGCGGACGTGGATTCGTGCTCCCGGTCTTGGTTCTCGACCTTTGCGAGCACCTTAGCCAATAGCCCCCATGCAATTCGTCCGACGAATTGCTCAGCCTCCGTCGAAGAAGCCTCCGATGCCGCCCATCTTGCCGAGCACGGAGCCCTCGCCCTTGGTCGGACCGCCGGTCTGGGGCGCCGCCTGCCAGATCCGTCCCGCGAGCCTGCTGAAGGGCAGACTTTGCAGCCAGACCTTGCCGGGCCCGGTCAATTTCGCAAAGAAGAATCCTTCGCCGCCGAAGATCGCGGATTTGACGCCGCCGACCATCTCGACGTCGTAGCTGACGTTCTTGTCGAGGGCGACGATGCAGCCGGTATCGACGCGCAGCATCTCGCCGGCCTGCAGTTCCTTCTCGACGATCGTGCCGCCCGCGTGCACGAAGGCCAGGCCGTCGCCCTCGAGCTTCTGCATGATGAATCCCTCGCCGCCGAACAGGCCGACGCCGATTTTCTTCTGGAAGGCGATGCCGACCGACACACCCTTGGCGGCACACAGAAAGGCGTCCTTCTGACAGACCATTTGGCCGCCGTGTTCGCTGAGGTCCATCGGGATGATCTTGCCGGGGTAGGGAGAGGCGAAGGCGACCCGGGCCTTGCCGGAACCCTGATGGGTAAAAACAGTCATGAAAAGGCTTTCGCCGGTCAGCATCCTCTTTCCGGCGCCGACAAGTTTGTCCATGAACGAGCCCTGCTGGTTCGAACCGTCACCGAATATCGTCTGCATCTGTATGCCGTTGCCCATGTACATCATGCCACCGGCTTCGGCGACGACGCTCTCTCCGGGATCCAGTTCGATCTCGACGAACTGCATTTCCTGCCCGAAGATCTCGAAGTCCACTTCGTCCGCGGACTTGGCGCCGGCGGGCGGTGGGGGAGGCGCTACAGGAGTCGCGCCTGCGAATTCGGCTACGCTCGAGGCCGGGACCCAGCCCTTCATTCCTTCGCTGAAGACGTGGTCGGTAGGGGAGTATGTGCCCCCCGAAAGCCCGGCCTTGAGTTGCTGCTCACTCATCGGGCCGATGCTCTGCCCGTTCTGTGCGACGTACCACTGTTTTTCACTCATGGTTCCTCCTTGAGAGTGTCATTCAATTGGGATGGGCAGTATAGACGAGTCAGACGGGTTCTTCTTGTGTAGACTGAATTGGTCTGGAGGCCCCATGAAGTGTGCCAGGTGTTTGATTCTGCTGTTCCTCATCAGTATGTCGTCGATGGTGTTCTCGGGTGACATCCAGGTATTGTGCGAGCCGGGACTTCGAGTCTACCTTGACGGACAGTTCATGGGGCTTTCCAGCGAAAAGGAGGACGGCCTCTATTTGATGAATGTCGAGGCCGGGGAACACCGTGTCTGGATCGAAAAGGACGGATTTTTGTCCCAGAGTTTTGAGGTCGAACTTCTCGCTCTGCCGATAGAGGTCACAGTCGCCGAGTTCACCCCCCTGCCGGAGATGCCTCAGAGGGAGGTTGTCGCGAGTGCCGAGGTCACGCAAATGGTCGGCAACCTGATTGTCACCTCGGCGCCTCAGAATTGTGTCGTTGCGATTGACGGCGTCTCGGAGACGAAAGATTCACCGCAAATCCTGATCGGAGGTCTTGCCGTTGGGGAGCACGTCATTACATTCTCCAAACCGGGGTTTGATCGGATTTCCGGAGTCGTTTCGATTGAGGCCGGCGCCGAACTCAGGGTCAGGGGCAACCTCAAGTCCGGCAAGGTTGAAATCGTCCATGAAGGCAAGGGATCGCTCCGGGTGATGTCAACACCATCAGGTTGCACCGTCGGATTCCGGGGCAAGACACACAAGAAGACGACCCAGCGGTTGAACCTGTCGAAGATCCCAGCCGGCGAATACGCAATATTCGCTACCTGGAAAGGCTTGGAATTGTCATCGAAGGTGATGATCAAGAAGGGCAAAAGGACTCTCGTCAACCTGAGTTTCATGAAAAACGACGAGCCGTGGGTGATCAGCTACGAGCCCGAGTGAGGTTCGGGTTCAGTACCCCGCGGCACAGCCGTCCTTTCTGGACTCGGTCGCGCCCGAGAGCACTCCAGTTTCAGGATCTCGGCTGATCGCCTGGTAGCCGCCGAAACCGCCTACCGATTCCTGCAACCGGTGGCCCCGCCGCAGAAGTTCCCGGCGAACCCCGAAAGGCACCTCCGATTCGAGGAAGACGTTTCCGCCGTCGGTCATTGACGTGCCGGTCGGCTGAGAGGACCCACCGTGACGGAAGCGCGCAGCATCGCCGGCCTCCTGGAGGTTCATGTCGAAATCAACCAGATTGATGACAATCTGGGCATGGCCCTGCGGTTGCATCGCACCGCCCATGACGCCGAAGGCCATGGAGGGGACGCCGTTTTCACCGAGAAAGGCAGGAATGATCGTGTGAAAGGGGCGTTTGCCGGGTTCGAGACTGTTGGGGTGACCTTCTTCAAGGGTGAACAGTGATCCCCGGTTCTGGATACCGAATCCGAGGTCAGGAACCACATATCCCGAACCGAAGCCGGTGTAGTTGGATTGGATCAGTGCGACCATCATGCCGCTTGCATCGGCCGTCACCAGGAAGGTCGTATCGCCGTGTTCCAGATGAGGGTTGACCGGGGCGATCTGGCGAGCCGCCCGGCTGAGATCGATGGTCTCGGCTTGTCTCCGGGCGTAGGCCTTGTCGAGCAAGAGACCCAGGGGGATCTCGGCAAAGGCCGGATCCGCATAGAAACGTGCCCGGTCCTCGAAGGCCAGTTTCTTGGCTTCGACCATCAGGTGCCAGAAATCAGGGTTGTTGCGCCCCAATGTCCTCAGGTCGAAATTCTCGAGAATGTTGAGGATCTGAAGGGCCGCAAGGCCCTGGCCGTTGGGCGGGAGCTCCCACACCGTGGTGCCGCGGTAGTCGGTGGAAATGGGTTCGACCCATTCGCTGCGGTGGCTTTTGAGGTCCTCGAGCGACAGCTTCCCGCCATGCAGCTTTGAGTACGCGGCCAGCGTCTCGGCAATCGATCCCCGATAGAAGGCGTTTCGTCCGCCGGTGGCGAGGGTCTCGAGGGTTTGGGCCAGGGCGGGGTTGGCGAAGACCTCACCTTCTCGCGGGGGAAGACCGTTCGGAAGGAAGACCTCGGCGAATCCGGGTTTGTCGGCAAAGACTCTGGCCGCTCTTTTCCATGCGGCGGCAATCACCTGTGGGACCGGTGTGCCCTCGCGGGCCGCTTCGACAGTTGGGTCGAGGAGATCCTTCATCGACAGCTTTCCAAATCGCTCGTGCAGTGCGAACCAGCCGTCGACACACCCGGGCACGGTCCATGCCCACGGAGAATAGAGTGGGATCGTTCCGTCGGCTTCCGCCGGGACCATTTCCCGGGCCAGGGTCAACGGTGAACGACCGGAGGCGTTGAGTCCGTGCAGCGTCCCGGTCTTCGGGTCCCAGACCATCGCGAAGAGATCACCTCCCATGCCACAAGAGCAGGGTTCCATCAGAGCCAGGGCGGCGTTGACCGCGACGGCCGCGTCGACCGCAGTGCCACCGGCCTTGAGGATGTCGAGGCCGATGTCGACCGCCAGGGGATGGGCGGCCGCAACCATGCCGTGCCGGGCATGTACAACGGACCGGGTGGCGTCCGGGCGGCCTTCAGTGCGGTCGCCGGCCGAGGTCGCCCCGGCGATCAACAAGCAGGATATTAAAATGAGAGGGATTCGCATGGATACCTCCGTTGATGATGATCTCACAGTAGTGACCGGCCAGTTCTCGTCCAGAAACCGCCCTTTTCCGTAATCTCATCGTCAATCTGCGGGTTTCCTTGTGCGGAGTACCCAAGTACACCTCCGCGGAAACCCTTGATTTCCTCGACTTTACGAAAAATGACTGGTTTCTGCCTCGAGAACCACGCTGTTCCCCTCCGGAGTTTTCGGACGGGAACCGGCTATCGGCTCGGCGTCATATCAGAAGCCGCCAAGAGAGTAGCCACGAAAAGGCACGAAAACGCACAAAGAGGGAAACCAGAATAGATGCTGATACGATGACTTCGTCCCAGGCCCATTGGGCCTTTATTGGAGTTCACACCATGATCGTGGCATCCCTTTTCCTGCCCCTCGCTCTGATGGCTGCCGAGGCGCCTGCGCTCGATGCGGCTTCGGTTGACAGATTCGCCGCCCTGGCCCTGAGCTGTGTTCATCAGGAGTATCCCAATAAGATCGGCCATGTTCTCGCCTCGGACGAGGATGTCGGTCCTCCGCGGGAATTGACGCCAACCTTCTACGGCTGTTTCGACTGGCACAGTTCGGTGCACGGGCACTGGCTCTTGGCCAGGCTGAGCAGACTGAACCCTGAGGCCGAGTTTGCCCCGACCGCCATCGCGGCGCTCGAGAAGAGTTTTACGGCGGAAAAAGTAGCGGCGGAGGTTCGCTACCTCGAGGGCGAAGGGCGCGCCACGTTCGAGCGGCCTTACGGCCTCGCCTGGCTGCTCTGCCTGGCCGATGAGTTGCATTCCTGGCCCGATGAGAAGGCTCAAGAGTGGTCGAAGAATCTGGCGCCGTTGGAGAAGATCGCTGCCGATCGTTTTCGGTCGTGGCTTCCGAAGCTTCACTATGCAATCCGCACCGGAGAGCACAGCCAAACGGCCTTTGCCTTCGGCCTTGTCTACGATTGGGCCGAGACGACCGCCGACGATCAAATGGCCGAACTGATTGCCTCGACGGCCCGTCGTTTCTATCTCGATGACGTCAGTTGCCCTTTGAGCTACGAACCCTCGGGGCAGGATTTCCTGTCACCCTGCATTGCCGAAGCCGACCTGATGCGCCGGGTGCTTGCGCCCGAGGACTTCGGGGCGTGGCTGACGCGTTTCCTGCCGCAGATTCCGGCGACGCCGACCTCGGATTGGCTGCCGATAGGCGTCGTCACAGACCGAACCGACGGCAAACTGGCGCATCTTGACGGGCTCAACATCAGCCGCGCGTGGATGCTCGAAGGCATTGCTGCCGGTCTTCCCGAAAATGATCCGCGCCGACCGGCCTTGCGGGCTGCGGCCGAGGTTCACCGGGCATCAGGACTCGCTTCGGTAACGGGCGAGCATTACGAGGGCGGCCATTGGCTCGGCAGTTTTGCCGCCTATCTTGTGACCGGAAAAGGCCGCTGAGCGATTGCGCCCTCACGATTCGCCCGCACGCGCCTGGCAGATCTGGATCGATACCGGGGGAACCTTCACCGACTGCATCGCCGTCGATCCGGAGGGCCGGCGGCATTGCTGCAAGGTCTTGTCGAGCGGCGCCCT
>JBDLIO010000009.1:0-14022 GCA_039714865.1 Acidobacteriota bacterium
CACTCGCCGACCCGGCTTTTCTACGCCAGTCAGAGAGTGTGGCGATCTGATGACCGGGGCGACAGCTGGTCACCCGTCAGCCCCGACCTGACCCGAGATCAGGACCGGTGGCACCTTCCCTTGATGGGCAGGGTGTGGAGCTACGACTCGCCCTGGGATGTCGACGCGATGTCCAAGTTCAACACAATCACGTCGTTGGCGGAGTCACCGGTTGCGGAGGGTCTTCTCTACGCAGGGACCGACGACGGGCTGATCCAGGTCTCCGAGGATGGCGGAGGAAGCTGGCGGGCTGTCGAAGTCGGAAGCCTCCCCGGAGTTCCGGACGGGGGCTTCGTCAACGACCTCAAGGCAGACCTCTTCGACGCGGATACGGTCTACGTTGCCCTGGACGATCACAAATCAGGGAACTTCAGGCCCTTCCTGCTCAAGAGCATCAACCGGGGGCGCTCGTGGTCATCGATTGCCGGAGACCTCCCGGACCGCCACCTGGTGTGGCGCATTGTCCAGGACCACATCAAGCCTGATCTCCTCTTTGCCGGAACCGAATTTGGGCTCTTTTTCACAACCGACGGCGGCGACCACTGGAACAAACTCGGCGGCAACGTACCGACCATTCCCTTCCGGGATCTGGCGATCCAGCGCCGTGAGAACGATCTTGTCGGCGCCACCTTCGGGCGGGGCTTCTTCATCCTGGACGACTATTCGTGCCTCAGGGAGGCCACGAAGGACGCATTGACTCAAGAGGCCCGGCTCTTCTCCGTCCGCGACGCCTGGTCGTACATCCCGCGCAGTCCTCTCGGCGGCAGGGGGGTCGCCAATCAGGGGGCAGGCCATTTCATCGCCCCCAACCCGCCCTTTGGGGCCGTTTTTACCTATCACCTGTCCGAGAAACTGACATCCAGGGAAGAAGACCGACGGAAGGCCGAGAAAGAACTGGAGAAAAGCGGCGACGACACGCCTCGCCCGGACTGGGATCTTGTGGAAATGGAACGGCGAGAAGAAAAACCCAGTGTCGTGCTGACCGTTCGAAATCAGGCGGGAAAACTCGTCCGTCGGCTTGAAGGCCCCTCCGGCAAAGGCTTCCACCGTGTCGCCTGGGACCTCCGATACCCGAGCACGGTGGCTCGGGCCAAATCCCCGGAGACGAAAGCCGATGACGATCCTCGGCGGAACATCGGATGGTTGGCGCAGCCGGGGTCCTACACAGTGACCCTCTCGAAGAAACACCAAAATACGATCATCGACCTCGGTGAACCACGTTCCTTCGAAGTCAGACCGCTGAGAAAGGGAGTTCTCGAAGGCAGCACGCCGGCCGAGGCCGAAATGTTTCTCAACCAGGTCGCGCAGTTCGAACGATCCGTCAGCGCTGCCGGCCTCGCCATCAGCAAGGGCTTTGAGCACCTGGACCTGATCCAAGGGGCGCTGGCACGGTCGACCGCCGAACCGAGAGATTTCGACATCGAACTCGGCGCCCTGAAGACCCGGCTGTACCGACTGGATCAGGCCCTGCGGGGCAACCGGAGTCGCTCCGGCACGGGTGAGGCCATTCCCCACACGATCCTCCGCCGACTCGAAGTGATCAAGACCGGCAACCGCTTCTCGACCTACGGGCCGACTGCAACCCATCGTCGGAGTCTCGAGATCGCCCAGGCAGAGTTTGCGCCGCTCATCGAGGAACTTCATCAACTACTGGAGATCGACCTCGCGGCGCTCGAGACCAGAATGGAAGACGCCGGGATTCCCTGGACGCCGGGACGGCCGTTGCCGGAGGGAAAACAGGACTGAACGTTCAACGTCCAACGTCCAACGTCGAAATTCGCGTTTGGAGTTACCGGTTATTTGAATTCGACGCTCGGCATCAGCGGTGTCGGGACTCCCACAGGGGGGCCTTGCGTCCCTTGAGCCTCGTGTGAGGTCGTCCCTCCACCATCAGCCCTCGGGCGCGCACTTCAAAGTTGGACGTTGGACGTTGAGCGTTGGACGTTTATGTGTCCCTTGCGACCCCTTCGACCCCTAGAGGCCCGACCGGGCCTCCGGCCCGCACTTCTCACCAGTTTTCGTAGCGAGGTGCGGAAGACGTGGTGAGATTCGCCGTTTTCGCAGATTGAGCGAATGAGTCGTACTCGACAGTACGTTGATTGAGCGATATCAAGAAAACGGCGAAGATTGCTGCGTATTTCGCGCCACAGCAGATCACTGGTGAGAAGTGCGGGCTAGGCCTTCAACTTCTCCACCGCTTCCTCCGCCGCATGCCTGAACGCCCGAGACACGCCCCCAACCCCGAGCTTGACCCCACCGAAGAGCCTCGAGACGACAATGCCGCCCTCGAGATCGTGGCGCCTGAGCACTTCGAGGATCACCGTGCCGGGGCGACCGACCTCGCCATCGTCACGGGCCTGTTCAAACAATTTCTCTCCTTCTCGGATCCGGCAGGCCCAACAGTGGTGGCGGCCCTTGCGAACCCTGCCCCGCGCGGCCTTGACCTCGGCCTGCACCGCCTCCAGGGACGACGCCGGGAAAACCCGAGCCAGGAAGCGGGATCGTTTCTCCGTCACCTTGCTGTCTGCGATCTTTGCAATCTTCACGGCCGATCTCCTGTAGCATGTCTTTATGACAGACGACTCCAACTACCCCGCCATCCCCCCGGAGCGACGAATATACTCCAGCCGCACCCTTAATCTCAGGTCAATCGGCGCTATCGGCTACGACATGGACTACACCCTGGTCCACTACCGGACTGAAGCCTGGGAAGAACGGGCCTACGCCCGGATGCGCGAACTGCTGGCCGACGAAGGTTGGCCCGTGAGCGGTCTGGAATTTGACCCGGAGCTCGTCATCCGGGGCCTGGTGATCGATATCGAATTGGGCAACGTCGTCAAACCCAACCGCTTCGGCTATGTCGTGCGCGCCGCCCACGGCACCCGGCGTCTGGAGTTCGACGAGCAGCGGGAGATCTATCGCCACACCCCGGTTGAT
This sequence comes from Acidobacteriota bacterium, assembly GCA_039714865.1. GTDB lineage: Bacteria > Acidobacteriota > Thermoanaerobaculia > Thermoanaerobaculales > Sulfomarinibacteraceae > DAOWGJ01. The sequence continues at coordinate 2,977 of JBDLIO010000009.1, forward strand.
TTGGCCTCCCCCCGGTTCGTCTTTCTCAACACCCTTTTTGCGCTCTCGGAGTGCTGCCTCTATGCCCAATTGGTTGATCGTTATGACGCCCGCCTGGATCGGTTCCCCAAGGTCCACAGCTACTCGGACCTCTACCGAAAGGTGCGGTCCAGCGTCGAACGGGCCCACCTTGAGGGCCTGATCAAGAAGGAGATTACGGACAACCCCGAGCGCTACGTCGAACCCGACCCGGAGGCGCCGTTAGCCCTCCTGGACCAACTGGATGCCGGCAAGCGCTTGATGCTGATCTCAAACGCCGAATGGCCCTATGCCCGGGATCTGATGACCTGGGCCTTCGATCCCTTTCTCCCGGGAAAGATGACTTGGCGAGACCTCTTCGAGTTGATCATCCTCCAGGCTCGCAAGCCGGTCTTCTTTGCCCACCCTCTACCGCTGTTCTCCATCGCCGACGAAGGCCTCGGCCTTCTCAAGCCCGTCGCCGGTCCGCTGCCCGGCCCCGGTCTGTACGTCGGGGGCGACGCAATGAAGGTTGAAGACTATCTGGGAATGAGCGGCGCGGAAATTCTCTATGTCGGCGACCACGTCTTCGCCGACGTACGAGTGTCCAAGGTCGAACTTCGGTGGCGGACGGCCCTGATCCTCCGGGAACTGGAAGACGAGATCTCCCAGATCCAGACCTTCGGCGCCGACCAGGATCGTCTGACGACGATGATGGCCGAAAAGGTCCGCTACGAGAGCCTGCTGTCTCGAGCCCGCCTGGATCTTCAGAGAAGACGGTTCGACCGGGCAGCCGCCCCCGGTCAGGTCATCGAGCAACTGGAAAAGAACGTCACCTCTCTCAGAGCCCATCTGTTGGAATTGGATCGTGGGATCACCCCGTTTGCCAGGACGGCCTCATCCTTGAACAACGAGCGTTGGGGACTCCTGCTTCGAGCCGGCAACGACAAGAGTCATCTGGCTCACCAGCTCGAACGGTCTGCCGACGTCTACACCTCGAGGGTGTCCAACTTCATGTTGGCCACACCCTACGCCTTCCTGCGTTCCAACCGAGGATCGATGCCGCATGATCCGTCGCCCCCGCACGCTCCGGCGCCGTAGAGTTGTCGGCTGTCGGCTGACCCCCGGCCAGAATTCGATAGCTGAGCTGAAAGTTGAGCCACTTGCAAGAAAACTATCGGCACGATGCGGACGTGGACGTCCGCGCTCACACCTTCAATCCCGGGATGCATTTCTTCAAGACTTCTTGTGGATATTGTCGTGTTTTTAAATGAAGCTCAGCTGAGAGCTGAAAAAAAACCCGCGCCGAAGCGCGGGTTTGATTTGAAGCAATCGACCGTTAGAACGTTACGCGGAAGCCCAGCTCGTAGCGCCGGGGCAACTGGTAGGACAACGGCTGACCGATCGGAATGTAGTAGTTGATCAAATCACCGGTACTGTCGCTGTAAACCGGCTCACCCAGGCCACTGTCCTCGCTTGTGACTCGGAAAGCGGTCGAGTTGAAGCCGCCGTCCAACTCACGGCCCAAGAGGTTATAGACCGAGAAAATGACCGACATGTCGGTCGGACCGACCGTGAAGGCCTTGGTGACCGACAGGTCGGCGTTCATGGTGCTCTTGGTCTCGGTGGTACCGCGCGGCTCGTGGAAGATCGTGTAACCGCCCCAAACGCCGCCCTCGAAGCCGCACATAGCATCAGAGTCGTTGCTGATGCCGTAGAAATCCCTGACCTCTTGCGGTGCGCCGGAGTAGGCGGCACAGGTCGACTTGGTCGTGATGTGACCTGCCGACGACCAGTAGGTATCCAGCCCGATGGTCCAGGATCCCGGCAGCAGCACGTAGCCACTGGCCTTCAGGCGATCCTCACGATGGTCACCGAGGTAACCGTCGATGTTGTGGAAATTGACCGGGAAGGTATCGATCTCACCCCGCGCATAGGACCACAGAGCGTTCGACTCGTTGTTGCCCTTGCTGTCGGAATGGGTCCAACTCAACAGACCATGCCACCAGTCACCACGAGTCTCGAACTTTCCGATGAAGGCGGTGTATTCACGGTAGAGGTAATCATGATTCGCGATTACGTAGTGCGTGCAACCGGCAGAAGTCGTCCATGTGGAGCTGTCGTCGATATCCGGCTGCACAGCGTTGGAATCCCACACCCAGTCATTGTTGGAGCAGGTGTCCTCGATCAGTTCCTTGGTCTGCTTGTCGACGTAGGTGATCTCGAAGGAAGTCTCCGGTGCAACCTGCATCTCGAAAGCTACGATCAACTCGTCGGCGTACGGCGTGATCAAACTGCCGTATCCGGCCTGGTCAACCGTCTGTGCGGGCTCGTAGATCGTCGTCCCTCGCGTATCGAAGAGCACGTAATTGAAACCTTCACCGTTGGTCCAATCGATCGCCTCGGTGCCGAACAGGCCCTCGAGGAAATCACGGTCACAGGGGAAACCGGCGTTGCAGAGGTGCTCCATCGTGTCGTACTCATGGCGGATATCGTCCAGACCGTTGGCGAAAGTCGCAATGGTCAGAGCGGTCGGGTCCATGAACCGGCCCCAGGACGCACGGGCAACATATTTTGCATTCCCGGAAATGTCCCACGCCACACCAAAGCGCGGCTGCCAGCGGTCCATGTCGGCAACCCGCTCTCCAACAGCGTTGTCCAGCGCAACATTGTCGAAACGAACGCCGGGCTTGATGGTCAGGTTGGCAGTCGGCCGCCAGGTGTCCTGCACAAAGAACGTCGTCACGTCACCGGTGGTCTCGACCGAACGCTGCACATCGTATCCGGCCTGGTTGAGGCTGCCGTCGGGGTTGTAGCCGGGAATCTCACCGACCACAACCTCTTCGACCGAGACGTACTCGTTGTAGTAGCCGTCGCCATTGAGGTCGTCGAAGACCGCATCCGAAGCACCCTGGTCGTAGATAAATCCGGCGCCGTTACGCCAATCCGCCTCAAGGAAACTCTGCTGGGAGAGTTCCGCACCGAACTTGAACTCGTGGGAGCCGGCGAGATCATCGAGGAACCAACTCAGGCTGACGCCGAACTCGTCGCGATCACGGTCACCGGTGAAAGTTTCCCAGTAGTTGTTGCTGGTGATGCCGGTGTCCTGGTTGTAGTGGACCGACTCGTCCCGGGTGCCGTTGGTGGGGCCGCCGTCGAGGTTGCCTCGGTTGATGCCGCCCTTGACGTTGAGCAAGAGGCTCTCGGACAGGACCGAGTTCAACTCGACGCCCCAGATGGCGCCGCCCTGCTCCTGGGTATAGGAGGCCGCGGGCTCGACGAATTGCGAGCTGTTGGCGCCGGGGATGTCCGCCGGGTCACCGGAGAAGCGGAACACCGCGCGGTGGCTGTCGGCGATCTGCCAGCTGGCCTTGGCAATGTAGTTGGAACCGTCGTACTCACGCACGAACTGTGCACCGACGTTTTGCCTCTTGGTGTTGACGTACTCATAGGAAACGAAGAACCACAGTTTGTCCCTGAGGATCGGACCACCCAGGGTCATCGAGTAGTCCTCGAAGGAACTGGCCTGCTCATCCTTGTCGAAGTAGTCGCCGTTTTCGCTGAAATCCTGGTCACGGTAACGGATGTCCAGCGAACCGGAGAAGTCGTTGCCGCCGCTCTTGGTCACCAGGTTGATGATGCCGCCGGTCGCCTGACCGAACTCGGCTTCGTAGCCACCTGTCTGCACGGAGACTTCCTGGATGGCGTCGTAGTTGAAGTTGGTACCGAAGGTCTGGGTCACCGGGTCGGTCGTACTCAAACCATCAACCAGGTAGTTGTTGTCAGTCAAGGTCCCGCCGAAGACGTTCGGGTTGCTGCCACCGCCGACACCCGCGGCCTGACTGATGAGGTTCTGGTACGAGCGGCCGCTGGCGCCGATCGCGGCATTCTGCAGGTAGTTCTGGTCGAAGACCTGCTGGGTATTGACCTGGGCGGTATCAACGACGGGCACAGTCGCCTCGACGATGATCTCATCGGCAAATTGCTCGGGCACCAGCGTGAAGGCCACGCTACCCGTGCGATCCAGGCTGACCCGGACCTCACCGGTTGCGCCCTGGAATCCAACCAACGACGCCTCGACCGTGTACATGCCGACCGGCAGCGCCGCGAAGTTGAAGGCGCCGTCACCACCGGTGATGGCCACCTGGGAACCCATTAAATTGACGGACGTAATCTGGACCGTAACACCCGGAAGGGCGAGCCCATCGTTGTCCTTGACCGTCCCGTTCAATCGACCTGTCGTCGCAGCATAACCGGCGGCTGACGCCAGCAGCGCGATGACGCACAATGAAACCAATACACGTCGTTGCATACCTACCTCCTCATGACCTTCCAAAATGAAATATGCCGAATGGAAAAATCCTTCGAACGCTCGAAGCATGATCGACTCCCTCGTCGCAAATGTCAACTCCTCTTCCTTCTTTTGTTTCACAATAGGATTTGGTTACGCATGTGAGGCGGGCCTGATACGAAGACTTTATCCTGTCCAGGCGCGGAATTCACGGTGGGATTTAATGCCCCAATGAGGACGCCTGTTTATTTCTGGTGGCATTCATCATGTCTGTTGCGGTACCCAGACAAAAAACCCGCGCCGAAGCGCGGGTTTGAGATGAACGATTCGACCGCTAGAAGGTCAAACGGAAGCCCAACTCGTAGCGCCGGGGATACCTGTAGGACAAGGGCTTGCCGATCGGAACGTAGTAGGTCGGGTCGTTGTCCGGGCCGTTCTCGTACACCGGCTCGCCCAGACCGCTCTCCTCGCTGGTGACGCGGAAGGCTCTCGAATTGAAAGTGGAATCCAACTCACGACCGAAGAGATTGTAGACCGAGAAAATCAGAGACATATCGGTCGGACCGACGGTGAAGGCCTTGGTGACCGACAAATCAGCGTTCCAGATGCTCTTGGTTTCGGTTTCTCCCCGCGGCTCGTGAAAAATATCATAGAGCGGATAGAGGCCGGAAATGGCGCAATACTCCTGCGCCTCAGGGCCGATACCGTAATATTCCAATGCCTCCGGCGATGCGCCAAGGTAGCTCTGACAACTCGACTTGGAAGTGATGTGACCTGCCGACTCCCAGTAGGTGTCAAGACCGATCGTCCAGGAACCCGGAAGCAGCACATAGCCGCTGGCCTTCAGGCGATCCTTCTTATGGTCACCGAGATAGCCGTCGATGTTGACGAAGTTGACTGGGAAAAAGTCGACCGTCTGCCGGGAGTAACTCCACCTTGAGTCGGTCTCGTTGTTGCCCTTGGAGTCCGAGTGCGTCCAACTGAACAGCCCATGCCACCAGTCGCCGCGGGTCTCGAACTTCCCGATGAAGGCCTTGTACTCACGATAGAGATAGTTGTGGTTGCCGATGATGTACTGGGTGCAGCCGGCGTTGGTCGTCCAGGTCGAGGAGTCGTCAAGATCCGGCGCCGGGACACTGGAGTCCCACACCCAGTCGTTATTGGAGCAGGAGTCTTCGATAATGCTCTTGGTCTCCTTATCAACATAGGTGATCTCGAAGGAGGTCTCCGGGGCCACCTGCATCTCGAAGGCCAGGATCAACTGGTCGGCGTAGGGCGCTTCCAGATGACCGAAACCGGCCTGATCGATGGTCTCCGACGGTTCGCTCTGCAGCGCCCCTCCGTGGGTGTCAAAGAGCACGTAGTCAATGCCCTCACCGTTGGTCCAGTCGATCGCCTCGGTTCCGAACAGGCCCTCGAGGAACTCACGGTCACAGGGGAATCCCGCGTTGCACAGCATCTCCATCGTGTCGTACGAGTGGGTAATTTCGGTCAAACCGTTGGCATAGTTCAAAACGGTCAGAGCGGTCGGATCCATGAACCGGCCCCACGATGCGCGGGCAACATATTTCGCATTCCCGGAGATATCCCAGGCCATACCAACGCGCGGCTGCCAGCGATCCATGTCGGCGCCCTGCTCGCCGGCCGCATTCACCAACACAACATTGTCGTATCGAACGCCCGGTTTGATGGTCAAATTTGGCGACGGACGCCAGGTATCCTGCACAAAGAACGTCGTCACGTCGCCGGTGGTCTCGACCGTACGCCTGATATCCAGTGCGGCCTGGTTGAAGCTGCCGTCGGCATCGTAGCCAGGGATCTCACCGATTCCCGGCTCGGTTACACTGACGTAATCGTTGTAGTAGCCGTCACCGTTGATATCGTCGAAGGCAACACCCGGCCCCCCAATGTCATAGATGTTGCCGGCACCGTTGTCCCATGACCATTGGCTCCAACTCTGATCCGAGATTTCCGCACCGAATTTAAACTCATGGGAGCCGGCAAGATCATCGACAAACCAGCTCATATGAGCGCCGAACTCATCACGATCGCGGTCACTTCTGGAACTGGACCAGTAGTTGTTGCTGAGAATAAGCGTCTGTGAATTGTAATGCGACGACTCGTGCTGGGTCCCATTGCTCGGTCCGCCGTCGAGTGCGCCGCGGACGATGCCGCCCTTGAGGTTGAGCAACAGACTATCCGACAAGACCGAGTTCAGCTCAAAGCCCCAGATTTCGCCACCCTGCTCCTGGGTATAGGAAGCCGATGGTTCGACGAATTGGGAACCGTTGGCACCGGGTATTTCCGCCGGGTCACCCGAGTAGCGGAAGACCGCACGGTTGCCGTCGGTAATCTGCCAGCTGGCCTTGGCCATGTAGTTCGAACCCTCATAAATGCGGGGGAACTGGACATTTTCGCCTTGACTCTTGGTTTTGACGAACTCATATGCGACGAAGAACCACAACTTGTCTCTGAGGATCGGACCACCCAGGGTCATCGAGTAGTCCTCGAACGAGTTGTCTTGGCCGTCCCCGTCGAAATGGTCGCCGTCTTCGATGAAATCCTGGTCGCGGTAGCGGAGGTCCAGTGAACCGGAGAAGTCGTTACCACCACTCTTGGTCACCAGATTGACGATGCCGCCCGTTGCCTGGCCCAACTCGGCTTCGTAACCGCCGGTCTGCACGGAGACTTCCTGGATGGCATCGTAGTTGAAGTTGGTACCGAAGGTCTGGGTCACCGGGTCGGTCGTGCTCACACCGTCGATCAGGTAGTTGTTGTCGGTCATCATTCCGCCGAAAACGTTCGCGTTGGAACCCCCGCCGGTACCAGCAGCCTGGCTGATGATGTTCTGGTACGAGCGGCCGGTGGCGCCGATCGCCGCGTTCTGGAGAAAGTCCTGGTCGAAGACCTGCTGGGTATTGACCTGGGCGGTATCAACGACGGGCACGGTCGCCTCGACGATGATCTCGTCGGCAAACTGCTCGGCCACCAGGATGAAGGCTACGCTACCCGTACGATCCAGGCTGACCCGGACCTCACCGGTTGCGCCCTGGAATCCAACCAACGACGCCTCGACCGTGTACATGCCGACCGGCAGCGCCGAAAAGCTGAAGGTGCCGTCACCACCGGTGATGGCCACCTGGCTGCCCATCAAATTGACGGACGTAATCTGGACCGTAACACCCGGAAGGGCGAGCCCATCGTTGTCCTTGACCGTCCCGTTCAATCGACCTGTCGTCGCGGCATAACCGGCGGCTGACGCCAGAAGCGCGATGACGCACAATGAAACCAATACACGTCGTAGCATACCTACCTCCTCAAGGCCTTCCGAAAACACCAAATTTTAGATACCTATGAGCCCTCACCGATAACATCGGCTCGGCAGCCACAATTGTCAACTCCTCTCTGAGGACTCGCCGCGCAATTGAAGAAAACAGGCCAAATCACACCGAAACCCAATGCACGATTCGGGCCAGAGCCGTTCTTGCCGGAAAACGCGCCGATTTTCGTGTCTGGAGCCGACAAATCCAGGAATGCGTCCGGGCTTTCGGACACCCGTCCGGAAATCGGGAGTCTGGATGTCCCTGACTCTTGTACTTTTGAACTCTCGACCTCTTCAACCCGTGTTGCCGCTTCGACCTCTTCGACCTTTTTGACCCTTTTGACCCTTTTGACCCATTGACCTTTTTGACCCTTTTGACCTTTTTAACCCTCTCGACCCCTCTCATCCCTGCCCTCATTCTGCTAGGGTTCGTCAATGATTTCCATCGGCGCCGTCGGCTACCTCAATGCCCTTCCGCTTGTCCATACCCTGGACCAGCGGCCGGGCATCCGCCTGGTGCGCAGGGTTCCCGCAGCTTTGTTGGCCGACCTCGAGGCCGGGCGGCTTGACATCGCCCTGTGTCCCGTCATCGACGCCCAGACCAGTTCACGGGACCTGATGATTGTTCCTTCGGGGGCGATCGGTTCCCGCTCACGGACCCTGACCGTCAGGATCTTCTCCAGGCGCCCTCTGGACCGGATCGACCACCTCCATGTCGACGGCGACAGCCACACTTCGGTCGCGCTGGCGCAGGTCATCTTCCACCGACGGTTTGCACGCACCCTGGAGATCTCTCCGCTGGAAGACCCGGCCGCCCTGGACGGGCCGACAGATCTCGAGGCAGCCCTTTTGATCGGGGACAAGGTGGTCACTGCCGAACCCAATCCGATTATTTTTCCCCACCAGTTGGACCTCGGCCAGGCTTGGCAGGATCTGACGGGGCTGCCTTTCGTCTTCGCTGCCTGGTTGGCGCCGGCGGAGGCCGACCTGGTGGATCTTCCCCACGCGTTGCACAAGATCCGCAGGGACAATTGCGCCCACCTGGAAGACTTGGCCGGAACGTGGGCCAGGGAGCACGGGTGGCCGGAAGAATCGGCCCTGACCTATCTGAGAGACCTCCTGGATTATGAAATCGGACCCCCCCAATTGAAGGCGATGCGGCTTTTCTGGAAGGAGTGCGCGGAGCTTGGCATCATCGACGAGCTCAAGGAGATCAAGATTATGGGGGACGGGGAATAGAGGTCAAAAAGGTCAAAAAGGTCGAAGGCAGGCGAAGCGGTCGGCTGGACCCAAGGAACCGAAATCAGAGTGCTTCGACCACGAGAGGTAGCGAAAACACGAGTAAGGGACACTCTATTTCTATGGTCACCGCCGACCAGCGCAGCCCAGGTCGACTGATCGTTGCCATCTGACGCTGATCACGGTCGCTGAACCTGCCATCTGCCACTGATTGCTGGTGCTGCCGACTGTCATCTGGCTGCTGCCGCCGCACCCCCGTCAGAGGAGGGCGCTCGTTCGCTTTGACCTCTTTGACCTCTTTGACCTCTTCAACTCCTATTCCAACAGTCGAACCAGGTCTGTCCTCCCCGAGGCCTCAAGCACCCGAGGCAATGCATCCGGGGCGTCCTTCAACTCGGGAGATAGACCGAGCGCCTTGCGCCAGGCGGCGGCGCCGTCATCCATCCGGCCGGCCGACACGTAGGCGACCGCCAGTCGGTTGAGGATCTTCCCGTCGGCAGGCGCGAGTCGGGCCGCCGCTTCCAGAGATGCCACCGCTTCAGGAATCTGCCGCACCGCCAATTGCGCCTGACCCAATCGCGAGAGCGTATCCGCCCGCCCGGGAATCAACTCGTTGCTCTCTTCGAAGCACTGTATGGCCTCTGAAAACCGGCGCTGCCGATAGCGGATAAATCCCTGACCCAGCAGCGCATCACCAAGGTTGAGTCTATTGTCCTCGGCAGTCTTCTGATTCCGAGCGTATTCGATAGCCGCCCGGAACTGCTCCACCGCCCCGTCGAAGTCACCCTTTTGTTGGAGCAGCACGCCGAGATTCTGCCTCGGAAGATCGGCATCCGGCTGAATCGTTATCGCGTTGCGATAGTGGATGACCGCCTCTTCCGGCTGCCCCACCAACTGGGCGGTCAATCCTGCCTGGTACTGAACGGCGGAGTCGGTCGGCGCCAACTGCACCGCCTGCTGTGCCAGGCGCCATGCCTCCTGCATCTTCCCCGCCCACCCAAGCACCTTGGACAACTTCATCAGCGCCAGAGCGCGGTCCGTATCGTCGATGTCCGCCAGGATGTTCTCCCTGACGGAGTTGAACACCCCCTCGTTCCACTGGTTGCAGGGAATCACAACTGAGTCCTGAATCAGGTCGTCCAGGATTGACCGGGCCAGGAGCCCGTTGCCCTCAATCGTCGGATGCACATGGTCCAGAAAGAGGTCCGATCCGGGAATGCCGTTGGTGGCGTGCCTATCGGCGACCGCCTCGAAGTCGGTCAGGCCGAGATCACGGTCCGCCGCCACCTCACGCACAACGTCGCCCATTTCGCCGAGCATCCTCAGGGGACAGACATCCTCGTCTCGAGCCAGTTCGAAGGCCGTGCGAGCCTCGGCAACCCGACCCTGTTCCACCAAGAACGTCCCGACGGCGAACAAACCCGCTGCATGATGCGGGTCGATATTCCGAGCGGCCTCCAGGTGTTCGAGTGCGCCATCGACGTCACCGTCAAACACGGCTTGGCGGGCCTCTGCCATCGCCTGGTTCCATCGGCCTTCGGCCTCCCCGGCCATGCCTTCGGCGTGCTCGGACTTGAACGGGGTGCAGTGTTCCAGATTGGAGGCCGGTATGACCAGGTGCACGCCTGCGTTGACCGAGGCCGCAATGTCCGCCATTCTCGCGAGATTGAAACGGTAGTGATCGATGATTTGTTGTCGGCCGGCCTCGTCCCGATGGTAGTCGTCCGGACCGATCGATGCGTCGAGCCGGGTAATGACGTCGTCGCTCAACGTCGTCACGGCAGCATTTTCTTCGTCGTTGGGGCGAACCCGATGAATCACACCATCCAGGGCAGCAAAAAGACGGGTCCGAGCCGCAACAGCACTCAGCCCTCGCAGCGGAGCCGGCACCCGGATGATGCCGCTGTAGGTCCGGGCCTCGAGAAATTCGTTCTGGCCGGAGTAGATGACGAAAAGGTCGGGTTGATAGCGGATCAGTTCTTCCATCAGCAGGGCCACCCGGTAGGAGGCATAGCTGACCCCGCCGGCATTGATCACCTCCCACTGGTGCGAGGGGTCGATCTCGGGCAGCAGCTGCCTCAGCCACCCGCAATAGGATGTCGCATCGTCAAAGGGCCGCCCGAAGGTCGTCGAACCCCCCATGCAGAATATCCGGATGGCCCCGTCGGCCTTCTCGGCATGGAATACCTGGGAATTG